>PNMN01000235.1 GCA_013823655.1 Comamonadaceae bacterium
CGGCGGCGCGACCCACAGCTTGACCGGGATGTCGCGGCTGCCGCCCAGCAGCTTGGCGGCGGCGCGGAAGTGGCCGATGTTGGTCATGCACGAGCCGATGAAGGCTTCGTCGATCTGGGTGCCGGCCACTTCAGACAGCGTCTTGGCGTCGTCCGGATCGTTCGGGCAGCAGAGGATGGGTTCCTGGATGTCGGCCAGGTCGATCTCGATCACGGCGGCGTATTCGGCGTCCTGGTCGGCTTCGAGCAGCTCGGGCTTGGCCAGCCAGGCTTCGACCTTCTCGATGCGGCGCTGCAGGGTGCGCTTGTCTTCGTAACCGTCGGCGATCATGTTCTTCATCAGCACGATGTTGCTGGTGAGGTATTCCTTGACCGGCTCGGGGTTGAGCTTGATGGTGCAGCCAGCGGCGGAGCGCTCGGCCGACGCGTCGGACAGTTCAAACGCCTGTTCCACCTTCAGATCCGGCAGGCCTTCGATTTCCAGGATGCGGCCCGAGAAAATGTTCTTCTTGCCAGCCTTGGCCACGGTCAGCAGACCGGCCTTGATCGCGTACAGGGGGATGGCATGCACCAGGTCACGCAGCGTGACGCCGGGCTGCATCTGGCCCTTGAAACGCACCAGCACCGACTCGGGCATGTCCAGCGGCATCACGCCGGTGGCGGCGCCGAAGGCCACCAGGCCGGAACCGGCCGGGAAGCTGATGCCGATCGGGAACCGGGTGTGCGAGTCACCGCCGGTGCCCACGGTGTCGGGCAACAACAGACGATTGAGCCAGCTGTGGATCACGCCGTCGCCCGGGCGCAGCGCGACGCCGCCGCGGCTGCTGATGAACTTGGGCAGTTCGCGGTGCGTCTTGACGTCCACCGGCTTGGGGTAGGCGGCGGTGTGGCAGAAGGACTGCATCACCAGATCGGCGCTGAAGCCCAGGCAGGCCAGGTCTTTCAGTTCGTCGCGCGTCATCGGGCCGGTGGTGTCCTGCGAACCCACGGTGGTCATCTTCGGCTCGCAGTAGGTGCCGGGTCGCACCCCCAGGCCCTCGGGCAGGCCGACGGCGCGGCCCACCATCTTCTGCGCCAGCGTGAAACCAGCCTTGGTGGCGGCAGGCACGCTGGGCAGACGGAACATTGTTGAAGCGGGCAGGCCCAGGAACTCGCGCGCCTTGGCGGTGAGCGAGCGGCCGATGATCAGGTTGATGCGGCCACCGGCACGCACTTCGTCAAACAGCACGTCGCTCTTGAGCTGGAACTCGGCCACGGTGGCACCGTTCTTGACCAGCTTGCCGTCGTAGGGCAGCACGTCGATCACGTCGCCCATTTCCAGTTTGCCCACGTCCACTTCGATCGGCAGCGAGCCCGAGTCTTCCTGCGTGTTGAAGAAAATGGGGGCGATCTTGCCGCCCAGGGTGACGCCGCCAAAGCGCTTATTCGGCACGAACGGGATGTCCTGGCCGGTGGCCCAGATCACCGAGTTGGTGGCCGACTTGCGCGAAGAGCCGGTACCGACCACGTCGCCCACGTAGGCGACCAGGTGGCCCTTTTTCTTCAGGTCTTCGATGAACTGCATCGGGCCGCGCTTGCCGTCTTCTTCGGGCTTGAAAGCCGCGTCCGGGCGCGTGTTCTTCAGCATCGCCAGGTAGTGCATCGGAATGTCCGGGCGGGTGGTGGCGTCCGGCGCGGGCGACAGGTCGTCGGTGTTGGTCTCGCCCGGCACCTTGAACACGGTGACGGTGATTTTCTTCTCGACTTCGGGGCGGCTGGTGAACCACTCGGCGTCGGCCCAGCTCTGCATCACGTCCTTGGCCACGGCGTTGCCGGCCTTGGCCTTCTCGGCCACGTCGTTGAAGTAGTCAAACATCAGCAGCGTCTTCTTCAGCGCCGCGCCAGCCACGGCCGCCACGTCGGCGTCGTCCAGCAGTTCGATCAGGGGGTGCACGTTGTAGCCGCCCACCATGGTGCCCAGCAACTCGGTGGCCTTCGTCCTGGAGATCAGACCGACCTGGATGTCACCGTGCGCCACGGCGGCCAGGAAGCTGGCCTTGACCTTGGCGGCATCGTCCACGCCCGGCGGCACGCGGTGCGTGAGCAGGTCCAGCAGGAAGGCCTCTTCGCCGGCGGGCGGGGCCTTGATGAGTTCGATCAGGGCGGCGACCTGCTTGGCGTCGAGCGCCAGCGGGGGGATGCCCAGGGCGGCGCGTTCGGCGGCGTGGGCTCGGTAGTCGGTCAGGAAGGTCGACATGGCGTTCTCTCCGGTGGGGTGGGTCATGGTGGGTATGTGGTCATGCAAGAAGCCAGCCGCGCACGGTGTCGGGCAGCGGGTGCCCGGTCTGGTGCGCGCGCTGGATCACTTGCCAGAAATAGCGGTAACTGGCGCGGTCGTGCAGGCGGCCTTGGTGCTGCAGCGGCGCCCACTGGGCAGCAGCAGCGCGCTCGATGATGGTCAGCGCGGTGTCGATTTCGGCTTCGCTCGGTGAAAACGCGGCGACGATGGGCCGAATCTGGTCCGGGTGGATGCTCCACATGCGGGTGTAGCCCAGTTCACTGGCCGCACGCCGCGCCGCCTGTTGCAGGGCGGGCAGGTCCTTGAACTCGGTCACCACGTTGTGCGAAGGCACTTTGCCGTGTGCGTGGCAGGCAGAGGCAAGCTCCAGCTTGGCGCGCAGCACCAGCGGGTGGCTGAACTGACCGGCCAGCGTCATGGCGGAAGCGGGCATCGCGCCGCCGTGGGCCGACACAAAATCCATCAGGCCGAAGCTGAGCGACTGCACGCGCGGGTGCGCCGCGATGTCAAAAGCGCGGTGCACCGCGGCCGGCGACTCGATCAGCACGTGCAGTGGCAGTGCCGTGGCGCCGACCGCATCCATGGCCGCGACAGCGCGCTGCACATCGGCCACACACTCGACCTTGGGCACCATCAGGTGGGTCAGGCGCGCGGCGGCCTGCCCGGCGATGCTCGCCACGTCGGCGTCAAACGCCGGGTGGTCCACCGGGTGCACCCGCACCGCCACGCGGGCCGCGGGCGCGGCAGCGAGCGCCAGCGCTGCGACCAGCGCCGCGTGATCGGCTTCACCGCCCACCGGGGCACCATCTTCGCAATCGAGCGTGACATCGAACACGCAGCAGCCGAACTCGGCCGTGAGATCGGCCTGCAGCTGCAGGCTCTTCTTCATCCGCGCTTCGACCCCGCTGTAGTGGTCGCAGACCGGCAGCGCGAACGCGCCAGCCTGGGCACCAAGGAGGATGTCGCGCGGATGGGATTTCACGTGGGGGTTACCAGACGGTTACGGCCAGCAGCCAACGCGCTCCCCATCCAGCACACACCACGGAACCGGCTTTGCCGGGCCGTAGGTGTGGTCCCCCCTGGAGGGGGAAGACGCGAAGCGGCGCAGGGGGTGTTCACTGTTCACAACAAGTGCTTCACACCGTCCTGCTCGCCCTGCAGTTCGGCCAGGGTCTTGTTGATGCACTCCTGCGAGAAGGCGTCGATGGCCAGGCCTTCGACAACCTTGTATTCGCCATTGGCACAGGTGACGGGGAAGCCGAACATCACGTCCTTGGGGATGCCGTACCAGCCTTGCGACGGGATGCCCATGGTGACCCATTCGCCATTGGTGCCCAGGGCCCAGTCGCGCATGTGGTCGATGGCGGCGTTGGCGGCCGAGGCGGCGCTGGACAGGCCACGCGCTTCGATGATGGCGGCGCCGCGTTTGCCCACGGTGGGCAGGAACACGTCCTTGTTCCAGACCTGGTCGTTGATCATGTCCTTGACCGAAGCGCCATCAATGGTGGCGAAGCGGTAGTCGGCGTACATGGTGGGCGAGTGGTTGCCCCACACGGCCAGCTTCTTGATGCTGGAGACGGCCTTGCCAGTCTTGGCGGCCAGCTGGCTGGCGGCGCGGTTGTGGTCCAGGCGCAGCATGGCGGTGAAGTTGCCCGGCTTCAGGTCGGGCGCGGCCTTCATGGCAATGTAGGCGTTGGTGTTGGCGGGGTTGCCGACCACCAGCACCTTGACATCGCGGCTGGCGACGGCGTTCAGGGCCTTGCCCTGCGTCGTGAAGATGGCGCCGTTGATGGCGAGCAGCTCGGCGCGCTCCATGCCGGGGCCACGCGGACGCGAACCGACCAGCAGCGCGTAGTCGGTGTCCTTGAAG
>PNMN01000236.1 GCA_013823655.1 Comamonadaceae bacterium
CGCGCGGGTCGGACAGTTCGCGCAGCTCGGTGTTGACAAAGCCGCCACCCAGCGCGATGCGGATGTGCGGGTTGTGGCTTTTGATGGTTTGCGCGATGCGAAAGGCCGCGTACACCGAACCGGGGAACGGCACCGACAGCAGCACCAGTGTGGGCTGGTGGCGGTGGATGGCGGCCAGGGTCAGGTCGTGCAGCAACTGGTCCACCAGGGTGGGCGGTGCGGCCAGCGCGGTGGCCAGCGGGTCGAAGCTGGGCTGGCTGCTGGCGAGCGACTCGGCGTAGCGCACGAATTCGAAACGCTGATCCACTGCGTCGCGCAGCACGTCGGCCAGGTCGTTGAGGTAGAGCGTGCAGAGGTGGCGCGCCTTGTCCTGCACACCGAGTGCACCGAAGGCCCAGGCCAGCGGGTCGCCGCTGCCGTCGTCTTGGTAGGCATCGAGCGCCGCGAAACGCGGGCCTTCGGGCAGCAGGCCGCGCGCGGCGATGCGGTGCGCCAGCGTCGAGTCGCGCCCTTGCAGGTAGGCGATGGCGGGCCCGATGGTGCTGCGGTAGGCGTCGAACTGGTCCAGGAAGGCGTGCACGCTGCCCGAGCGCTGGGCCTCGGGCTGGGTCAGCGCGCAGCCGCGCACGGCCTCCAGCCCGGCGGGCGTGAAGAGCTTCAAGACCAGCGCCAGCGCCAGGTCTTCCTGCACCGCGTCCACCCGGCGCGAGCGCAGGAAGCCGGTGAGGTAGGCGGTGGACGGGTAGGGCGTGTTGAGCTGCGTCATCGGCGGGATGAGGCTCAGCACGCGCAGGGTGGACAGGGTCATGTGGGCGGGGCTGGGGCGGCGTTGGTCGATCTTACGGCCTGCTCCCGACAGCCGGTGCTGGACCCCGCGCTGGACGCGGCTCTACCATGGCATTTCTTGCCATGGAGGTGCTGTCATGAACGCAATGTCACCACTGGGACGCTGGCTGGCTGGCTGCTTGCTGCTGTGGGGCGGTGCAGCGCAGGCGCAGGGCACGCTGGAGGCCGATGTGCTGAAACTGTACGGTGGCATTTACGCCACCGACTGCGCCCAGGCCCAGTCGCCCCGCCTGCGGGTGGAGCGTGCCGCACTGGTCGTTGAGCAGGGCAACCGGCGACTGGTGGCCCAGGATGTGCAGGCCGCCTACAGCTACTTCGGCAACTCGCCACCGCCCGGGTATCTGGTGGTGCTGATGGGGCAGGTGCGTGGGCAACACAGCATGCTGTTCGTGGTGCACGGCGATGCCAGGGGCCAATACATTCAGATCGATGGTGACAAGCCGGTGATGGCCAACCTGGGGCCGACGCTGGCCAAGGCGCGCTACCACCGTTGCGACGCTGTCGCCAACCAGCGGGCAGCCAACATGGTGCAGCAAGAGAAGCAGGCAGCCGCTGCGGCCAAGGCACCGCAGGCCGCCAGCCAGGCCACCCACCCGTCGGAGCTGGTGCGCGACAAACGTTTCAAGGCGGCGTGGATCAAGGCGCTGGGGCCGCTCGCGGGGGAGCGCTGGCTGGCTGGTCTGGAAGGCCCTGCGCCCGAGATCAAGCGCGAGGAACTGGCAGGGCAGACCTGGCTGGTGGC
The DNA here is from genome assembly GCA_013823655.1 of Comamonadaceae bacterium. Lineage (GTDB taxonomy): Bacteria > Pseudomonadota > Gammaproteobacteria > Burkholderiales > Burkholderiaceae_C > Hydrogenophaga. The sequence goes on from PNMN01000236.1 coordinate 1,589, forward strand.
CGCCACCTGCAAGCCGCACGACTGCGGTGACAACAATGCGGTGCTGGTGTACGACGAAGCGACCGGGCGCGTGCACGGCCTGGTGGTCCGGGCCGGCGCTGCGGGGCTGGTGGGCGCGCCGCCCGGCCCGCTGGGTGCCGAACTGCAGCGCATCTGGCGCCGCGAGTGGCGCCAGGGCCGGTAGCCTCGCCACCGGCCCTGCCGTGAGCGTTCTCAGTCGATGAGTTCGGCCACCGGCACACAACTGCAGAACAGGTTGCGGTCGCCGTAGACGTTGTCCACCCGGCCCACCGATGGCCAGTACTTGGTATTGACCGCCGCGCCCGCAGCCACGGCGGCGACTTCGCGCGGGTAGGGGTGCGGCCACGCGCTCTTGAGCACGCTGGCCGCAGTGTGCGGGGCGTTCTTCAGCGGGTTGTCGTCCTGCGGCCATTCACCCTTTTCCACGCGGCGGATCTCTTCGCGGATCGCGATCATGGCGGCGATGAAGCGGTCCAGCTCTTCCAGCGTCTCGCTCTCGGTCGGCTCCACCATCAGCGTGTTGGCGACCGGGAAGCTCAGCGTGGGCGCGTGGAAGCCGTGGTCCATCAGGCGCTTGGCCACGTCCTCGGCCATCACGCCGCAGGTCTCCTTGAAACCGCGCAGGTCCAGGATGCACTCGTGCGCCACATGGCCGTTGGCCGAGGCGTAGAGCGTGGGGTAGTGGTCGGCCAGGCGCTTGCTGATGTAGTTGGCGCTGAGGATGGCCGCTTCTGTGGCGTGCCTGAGACCGTCGGCACCCATCATGCGGATGTACATCCAGCTGATGGGCAGCACGGCGGCGTTGCCCAGGGGAGCAGCGCTCACGGCACCGACGCGCCAGCCCTCACCCCCGCCCTCTCCCAGGGGGAGAGGGGGCAAAGACCAGCAAGCCTGCGCCGTCGCATGACCAGGCAGGAAGGGCACCAGGTCTTCCACCACGCAGACCGGGCCGACGCCCGGGCCGCCGCCGCCGTGCGGGATGCAGAAGGTCTTGTGCAGGTTCAGGTGGCTCACGTCACCACCGAACTCGCCCGGCGCGGCCACGCCCACCAGCGCGTTCATGTTGGCGCCGTCCACGTACACGCGGCCGCCGTGCCGGTGCACCAGCGCGCAGAGTTCCTTGACCGTGGTTTCGAACACGCCGTGCGTGCTGGGGTAGGTGATCATCACGCAGGCCAGGTGGGCGCTGTGCTGTTCGCACTTGGCCTGCAGGTCGGCCATGTCCACGTTGCCGTTGTCGTCGCACCGGGTCACCACCACCTGCATGCCCACCATCTGGGCGCTGGCGGGGTTGGTGCCGTGGGCGCTGCTGGGAATCAGGCAGATGTTGCGGTGGCTTTCGCCGCGCGAGGCGTGCCAGCCCTGGATCGCCAGCAGGCCGGCGTATTCGCCTTGCGAACCGGCGTTGGGCTGCAGGCTGATGCCGGCGTAGCCCGTGGCCTGGCAGAGCCAGGCGCGCAGCTGTTCGTCCAGCTCTTTGTAGCCCTGCTGCTGGTTGGCCGGGGCGAACGGGTGCATGTGCGCGAACTCGGGCCAGGTGATGGGGATCATCTCGCTGGTGGCGTTGAGCTTCATGGTGCAGGAGCCCAGCGGGATCATGCTGCGGTCCAGTGCCAGGTCTTTGTCCGACAGGCTGCGGATGTAGCGCAGCATGCCGGTTTCGGAGTGGTGGGTGTTGAACACCGGGTGCGTCAGGTAGGCGCTGGTGCGGCGCAGCTCGGTGGGGATCAGCGGCTCGATGCCTTTTTCGAATTGCGACCACACATCCGTTCGGGTTCGACGCCGCTCATCCTGAGCTTGTCGAAGGATCGAAGCCTGCGCGAGCCCTTCGACAGGCTCAGGGCGAACGGAACTGGTTTGTGAGCCCACGGAGGAGAAGACCGTCCAAAGCAACTCAATGTCATCGCGCGTGGTGGTTTCGTCCAGCGACATGCTCACGTACTGGCCCCACGACAGCTTGAGGTTGGCGCCCTGGGCCAGCGCCTTGGCCACGATGGCCTGGGCCTGTGCGGCGTCGGCGGCTTTCACGGTCAGCGTGTCGAAGGCGGTGTCGCTGGTCAGCGTGTGGCCCAGCTGTTGCAGGCCACGGGCCAGCACGGCGGTGTAGGCCGCCACGCGCTGGGCGATGCGCTTCAAGCCCTGTGGCCCGTGGTACACGGCGTACATGCTCGCGATGACGGCGGGCAGCACCTGCGCGGTGCAGATGTTGGAGGTGGCCTTCTCGCGGCGGATGTGCTGCTCGCGCGTCTGCAGCGCGAGGCGGTAGGCCGGGTTGCCGTGTGTATCCACGCTCACCCCGACCAGGCGGCCGGGCAGGGAGCGCTTGAACTCGTCGCGGCAGGCCATGTAGGCGGCGTGCGGGCCACCGGCGCCCATGGGCATGCCAAAGCGCTGCGTGGTGCCGACCACGATGTCGGCGCCCCACTCGCCTGGGGGCGCCAGCAGCGTGAGCGCCAGCAGGTCGGCCGCGACGAT
>PNMN01000237.1 GCA_013823655.1 Comamonadaceae bacterium
GACCGCGCTGGTGATGGAGGAGGGCGTCAACGAGAAGATGGCCGAGTTCATCAACCCGCTGGCGGTGCTGGGCGAGCAGATCACCAAGTTCACCATGGAGATCGGCTTCAAGGGCCTGCAGAACCCCGACGAAGTGGGCGCTGCGGCGGTGGACTACCTGCGCGTGGCCGGGCACCTGGTGTTCGGCTACTTCTGGGCCCGCATGGCGCAGGTGGCGCTGCAGAAGATCGCCGAAGGCAACACCGACCCGTTCTACGTGGCCAAGCTGCAGACCGCACGCTTCTATTTCGCCAAGCTGTTCCCCGAGACCGCGACGCTGATGCGCACCGCGCGGGCCGGCTCGAAAGTGCTGATGGACACGGACGCGGCATTGGCCTGAGACTGTTGTTCCCCTCTTCACATCCAACCCTCACAGGTGCTCACATGATCAAGATTTCGATCGGCGCTGTTTCCCTGGCAATGTTTGTCACCGGTGCCTGGGCGCAGAGCACCCCCGTCGGCACCTGGCATTCGATCGACGACAAGACCAAGGAGATCAAGTCCGAGATCGTCATTGTCGACAACGGCGGCGTGCTCACAGGCAAGGTGACCAAGCTCTTGCGCAAGGAAGCCAAGCAGGACGCGGTGTGCGACCAGTGCACCGACGACCGCAAGGACAAACCCGTTCTGGGCATGGAAATCATCCGCGGCGCCAAAAAAGTCGAGGGCAAGGAAGTGTGGGAAGGCGGCAAGATCCTGGACCCCGAAAACGGCAAGGCGTACACCCTGCGTCTGACACCTGTCGAAGCCGGGAAAAAGCTGGAAGTGCGCGGCTCGGTGTTTGGCATCGGACGCACGCAGACCTGGAAACGAGTGGAGTAACCCCCCGTATTTGACACCCCCGCCGCGCTGCGCGCGACCCCCTCAAGGGGGCGATGCGAGCGGCCCGGCGGAGCCGGTTCCGCCGCATCCTGGTCCGGCATGGTTCGCTCCGGTCGCCGTCTTGCATGCGCTTGTGCGCTGCGTGTGAAGTGAATTCCGTTTGATGGAAAAAAAGATGAAACGATTTCAAGTGAAAAAAGTTGCCGTGCTCGGTGCGGGCGTGATGGGCGCGCAGATCGCTGCGCACCTGGTCAACGTCAAGGTGCCTGTTGTTCTCTTTGATCTTCCGGATAACAAGGCCCCCACGCTCCCCGCTTCCCGTGGTTCGCTGCCCCCCGAGGGGGCTGGTTCCGCCTTGGGGCGGCCCGGCGGCGAACCGGGCGCCAAGAACGGCATCGTCACCCGCGCCATCGAGAACCTGAAGAAGCTCAAGCCCTCGCCGCTGGGCGTGGCGTCTGACGCCGACCTGATCGGCCAGGCCAACTACGAAGAGCACCTGGAACAGTTGCGCGGCTGTGACCTGATCATCGAGGCGATTGCCGAGCGCATGGACTGGAAGCTCGATCTCTACAAGCGAATAGCGCCCTTCGTGGCCGACCACGCCATCGTCGCGTCCAACACCTCGGGCCTGTCGATCACCAAGCTCAGCGAAGGCCTGCCCGAAGCGATCAAGCCGCGCTTCTGCGGCATCCACTTCTTCAACCCGCCGCGCTACATGACGCTGGTGGAGCTGATCAACACCCCGACCACCGAAGCCCAGATCCTCGATCACCTCGAAGCCTTCGTCACCAGCGGGCTGGGCAAGGGCGTGGTGCGCGCCAAGGACACGCCCAACTTCGTGGCCAACCGCATCGGCATCGCCGGCATGCTGGCCACCATGAAAGAGGTGCAGAACTTCGGCCTGAGCTACGACGTGGTCGATGACCTGACCGGCAAGCGCCTGGGACGTGCCAGCAGCGGCACCTTCCGCACCGCCGACGTGGTGGGCCTGGACACCATGGCCCATGTGGTCAAGACGCTGCAGGACAACCTGAACGAGCAGACCGACCCGTTCTACGGCAGCTTCGGCACGCCGCCGGTGCTGGCCAAGCTGATCGAAAAGGGCCACCTGGGCCAGAAAGCCAAGGCCGGTTTCTTCAAGAAGGTGGGGCGCGACATCCTGCGCTTCGATCTGGAGAGCGAGGACTACGTGCCCGCTGGCGAGAAGGCCGACGAGGTGTATGGCCGCATGCTGAAAAAGCCCGCCGCCGAGCGCCTGAAGCTGCTGCGCAACGCCGAAGGCCCGCAGGGCCAGTTCCTCTGGGCCATCCTGCGCAACGGTTTCCACTACGCCGCCGTGCACCTGGCGGCCATTGCCGAGACCGCGCGCGACGTCGATCAGGCCATGCGCTGGGGCTTCGGCATGAAGCAAGGCCCGTTCGAGCTGTGGCAGGAAGCCGGCTGGCTGGAGGTGGCCAGGATGGTCCAGGAAGACATCGATGCGGGCAAGGCATTGAGCCGCGCGCCGCTGCCCGAGTGGGTCTTCAAAGGCCCCGTCGCCGAAGCCGGTGGTGTGCACACCGCGCAGGGTTCGTGGAACCCGTCCAAGGGTGTGTTCGAAGCGCGCCGCTCGCTGCCGGTGTACCAGCGCCAGCACTTCCCCGAGTTGTTGCTGGGCGAAGCCGGGCCGAAGTTCGAAACCGCCGGCACCACCATCGAAGAGAACGATTCGATCCGCGTCTGGACGCTGGACGGTGAGGTCCTGATCGCCAGCATCAAGACCAAGATGCACGCCATCAGTCCCGAGGTGTGTGAAGGCCTGATGGCCGCCATCGACCTGGCTGAAGCCGAATACCAGGGGCTGGTGATCTGGTCGGGCGACGAGCCCTTCAGCGCCGGTGCTGATTTGCAGGCCATGCTGCCGGCCTTCATGGCGGTGGGCGTGGCCGCCATCGAAGACGCCGAAGGCTTCATGCAGCAGGTGATGCTGCGCCTGCGCTACGCCAACGTGCCGGTGGTGTCCGCCGTGCGCGGCCTGGCGCTGGGTGGTGGCTGCGAACTGGCGGTGCACAGCGCGCGCCGCGTGCTGCACATGGAAAGCTACGTCGGTCTGGTGGAGGTCGGCGTGGGCTTGGTGCCGGGTGCTGGCGGCCTGACCTACATCGCGCGCCGCGCGGCCGAAAACGCCGAAACGTCCACCGGCAAAGACCTGCTGCCGTTCCTGACCGAAGGCTTCACCGCCGCCGCCATGGCCAAGGTCGGTACCAGCGCCATCGAGTCGAGGAAGCTGGGCTACGTGCTGCATTCCGACCTGATCGTGCCGCACAAGGACGAGCTGCTGTTCGTCGCCATCAATGAAGCCAGGGCGATGTTCGCGGGCGGCTACCGCGCGCCGCACAAGCGGCTGTTCCCGGTGGCGGGACGCGACGGCAAGGCCACCATCCTGGGCAGCCTGGTCAACATGCGCGACGGCGGCTTCATCAGCCAGCACGACTTCCACATCGCCTCGCTGATCGCGGGTGTGGTGACGGGTGGTGATGTGGAGCCCGGCACGCTGGTGAGCGAGGACTACCTGATGACGCTGGAGCGCCAGGCCTTCTGCGCGCTGATCGTGCACCCGAAAACGCAGGAGCGCATTCTGGGCATGCTCAACACCGGCAAGCCGGTGCGGAATTGATGTGATGTGTTTGGCGCGCAGGCCCCCATCCCGGCCTTCCCCCAGAGGGGGAAGGAGTGGAGCCCGTTTGACCCCTTCCCCCTCTGGGGGAAGGTAGGGATGGGGGCTCTCCGCCAGCCAAAGCACCATGCAAAACCAGGCCACCCCCAAAGCCAGAGTCAACGCCCGCGCCCTGCGGCGGGACATGACCGACGCCGAGCGCAAGCTCTGGTCGGGGCTTCGGGGTGAACAACTTGGGTTCAAGTTCCGCCGCCAACATCCCTTGGGACACTACATCGCCGACTTTGCCTGCCTCGAACCGAAGTTCATCGTTGAACTCGATGGCACGCAGCACGCAAACAACCAGACCTACGACCGCAACAGGGATGCGTTCTTCACGGCCCAGGGCTTTGTCGTGCAGCGTTTCCCGTCCAACGCACCGTTCCAGAACCCCGATGGCGTGCTGAGCGCCATCCTTCATCAACTCAATATGTTGGCGGGCGTGGCCCCCATCCCTGCCTTCCCCCAGAGGGGGAAGGAGCCAGATACCGCTGAAGGAGCGAAACCATGAGC
>PNMN01000238.1 GCA_013823655.1 Comamonadaceae bacterium
GAGACCAGGTGCCAGCGACTTTGTCGCCCTGGGGAGGTGAGCTTGTTTTTCGGGGCCAACAAGTGGCTGCGCTGTCCGGCGAGAACCCTCACGCCAGCATTGTGGTGATCCGTTTCCCGAGCGTGGCGGCGGTGAACGGTTGGTTTTTGTCGCCTGCCTACCAAGCGCTCATTCCGCTTCGCCAGCAAGCGGCGGACGTGCTCTTGACGTCCTACGAAGCGTAGAGTCTGGCTGGCCGCAGCGGGACATGCAGCCCATTCGGCGCGCCGCTTACCGGCACACCAGACCGTCCGCATCCAGCGCCGGCGGGCGCAGCAGGTCTTCGTCGATGCCCATGACCGCGCTGGCCCGCTCGACGGCCCGCCATAGCAACGGCGGCATCTTCAAAATCTCGTCGGGCGAGTCGGACTGTGCGATCCAGCTGCTGATTTGTTGATGCTCAACGGGGGTCAGCAAGGCCAGGTTCAGCATTTCGTCGATGGTTTTCATGGTGGCTTCTCGCAAGTCTTGGTCAATGGCACTGATGCTGTCACACATCCGTGGCGCCGGTTCAATCCTGGCCTTCACCGCAACCCCGCCTTGCGCAGCCGGTAGCTGAACTGCCGCAGCGTCAGCCCCAGGCTCTGCGCCGCGCGCGACTGGTTGCCCAGGTGGCGGGTCAGTGCGTCCTGCAAGGTCTGCGCGTCGTGCGACGTGGCGCTCTGGTAGTCGCGCACCAGCCCGGCCGCCGTGGGCAGGGCGGGCGGGATCGGGGCCGATGCGGGCGCGCGCCGCGCGTGGCCCAGCGCCTCGGGCATGAAGCGCTCCAGCGCGGCGGCGGTCACCAGGGGGTGGTCGGCCAGCAGCACCAGGCGCTCGATCAGGTTGCCGAGTTCGCGGATGTTGCCGGGCCAGTCGTGCGCCTCCAGCCGCGCCAGCGCGTCGGGCGCCAAGTGGACGTTGCGCTGGTGCGCCTGGTTGGCGCGGCTGACAAAGTGCAGCGCCAGCGCGCGCACGTCTTCGCGCCGCTCGCGCAGGCTGGGCAGGCGGATCGGGATCACGTTGAGCCGGTAATACAAGTCTTGCCGGAAGCGGCCGGCCTGCACCTCGCGCGCCAGGTCGCGGTTGGTGGCCGCCACCAGCCGCACGTCGATGCGGGTTTCGCGCGTGCCGCCCAGCCGCACCAGCGTGCCTTCTTGCAGGGTGCGCAGCAGCTTGCTCTGCATCGCCAGCGGCAGCTCGCCGATTTCGTCCAGAAAAATCGTGCCGCAGTTGGCCTGCTCAAACCAGCCGGCGCGCGCCGTGCTCGCGCCGGTGAAGGCGCCGCGCTCGTAGCCGAAAAGTTCGGACTCGAACAGCGTGTCCGGGATCGCCGAGCAGTTGACCTTGATGAAGGGCTGGTCGCGTCGGCCGCTGGCCAGGTGCACCGCGCGGGCAAACAGCTCTTTGCCGGTGCCCGATTCGCCCAGCAGCAGCACCGTGGCCTGCGACTGCGACACCCGCTCCAGCTCGGCCAGCGCCTGCAGCAGCGGGGGCGAGCGGCCAATCAGGCCGTAGCGCGCGCTGTTCACGTCGAGCGCGTGCTCCAGCGCTTCGTTGCGTGCGGCCAGCTGGCGGGTTTCTTCGGCCACCAGCTGTTCCAGCCGCAGCAGCTGGCCGGTGAGTGTGGCCAGGATGCGCAGCAGCGCCAGGTCGTCGTTCAGGTGGCGCTGGCGGCTGCGGATGCGGTGGCAGGCGAGCACGCCCACGGTGGCGCCGTTCACTTCAATGGGCAGCGCGATGAAGGCCACGGTCTGCGGCGGCAGATCGGCCCGCGCCACGGTGCGGAACAGGAACAGCGGCTCGGCGTCCACGTCTTGCACGATGGCGGGCAGCCCGCTGGCCAGCACCCGGCCGGTGATGCCTTCGCCCCAGCGGAACACGCCACGCGCCGCCTCCAGGGCGGTCAGGCCGTAGGCGTGGCGGACGGAAGCGGTGCGCTCGGCGCCGGATGTTCCGGCAGTGGCCTCGTCGGCCAGCACCATGCGGCCCCGGTTCAGGCCCAGCAGCTCGCTCATCAGGTGCAGCATCTCGCGCAGCACAAAAGTCGGCGCCAGGCTGCGGCCCACCAGCTTCATCACCTCGCGCATGAGCAGCAGCTCCTGGGCGTGCCAGTCGGTGGCGGGGCTGTCGGGGTCGGGGCGGTGGGGCATGGTGGGGCAGCTTGTTCGGCTGAGAAAGCAAGCATCACACCAGCCTATGGCTGTGCAGGCCAGCGATAAAAAGCGCCACTTTTTATGCACATCACGTTTAACATGTATAAAAAAGCCAATTTTTTATACACATAAGAGCCCCAGCGGAGCTTCCATGCACACACTGCGACCACTCGAACAGCTCAATCCAGCCCGCTTTGATACGCCCACCATCTTGAAAAAGCTGGCCAGCAGCAGCCGACAGCTGGCCGAGCTCAAGGGATTGGCGGCCTCGATTCCCAACCAGGCCATCCTGATCAACACGCTGGGCCTGCAGGAAGCCAAGGACAGCTCGGCCATTGAAAACATCGTCACCACGCACGACGAGCTGTTCAAAGACGACGCGCATCCAGAAGCCTTTGCCAACCCGGCGGCCAAGGAGGTGCTGCGCTACCGGCAGGCGCTGCGCTTTGGCTATGAGCAGGTGCGCGTCACGGGGCTGCTGACGGTCAACCACATCGTGGGCATTCAGGGTGAGCTGGAGCGCAACAACGCGGGCTTTCGCAAGCTGCCGGGCACCGCGCTCAAAGACGGTGGCGGGCAGACGGTCTACACGCCGCCGCAAGACCCGGCCGAGATCGTGGCGCTGATGAGCGCTCTGGAGCGTTTCATGAACGATGACGCCCTGTTCCCGGTGGACCCGCTGATCAAGATGGCGCTGATGCACCACCAGTTTGAAAGCATCCACCCTTTTTACGACGGCAATGGCCGCACGGGGCGCATCCTGAACGTGCTGTACCTGGTGAAAGAAGGCTTGCTGGAGATCCCTGTGCTGTACCTGAGCAGCCATATCGTGCAGACCAAGGCGGACTACCACAGGTTGCTGCAAACCGTGCGCGACGATGACACTTGGGAAGACTGGGTGCTCTACATGCTGCAGGCAGTGGAGAACACCGCCCGCCAGACGGTGACGACGGTGCAGGCGATCAAGACGGCGCTGTTCGACTACAAGCACCGCATCCGCGACGGATACAAGTTCTACAGCCAGGACTTGATCAACAACCTGTTCATGCATCCCTACACCAAGATCGAATTCGTGCAGCACGACCTGCAGGTGTCGCGCCTGACCGCCACCAAGTACCTGGAGGCGCTGGTGGACGGTGGCTTCGTCAGCAAGCAGAAGATGGGCCGCAGCAACTACTACGTGAACACGGCGCTCAACGGCATCTTGCTGGCACAGCATCAGGCACCGGTCTGACGGGGAGACCAAGGTGGGAGGTTATCCCCGCTAAAATCGTTGCCTCTCAAGGAGCGCTGCAGCGCCGGGGGAATCGCCCAGATTCCCGCACCCGGCGTCAGGCTTGAGTCACCGGGACACCACGGTCCCAGTCGGCCCTACCGGCCCCAACGGCGCTCACCAGTTTTTGCCCGCAACCCTGGTGAGCCCCATGTCCGACGTGATTTCCCCCGTGTCCGCCCCCGCCGCTGTCCCTCCCATGCTGCTGTCCGGCCTGGAGCCGCTGCGCATCGGCGGGGTCTATCCAGTTGGGGACAGAGCTGAAGGGCAGTCCCCAATCGCTTCGTTTGTCAACATCGGCGAACGCACCAACGTGACCGGCTCCAAGGCCTTCGCCCGCATGATCCTGAACGGCGAGTACGAGCAGGCGCTGGCCGTGGCGCGCCAGCAGGTGGAAAACGGCGCGCAGGTGATCGACATCAACATGGACGAGGCCATGCTCGACAGCAAGGCCGCGATGGTGAAGTTCCTGAACCTGATCGCGGGCGAGCCCGACATCGCGCGCGTGCCGGTGATGGTGGACAGCTCCAAGTGGG
>PNMN01000239.1 GCA_013823655.1 Comamonadaceae bacterium
GTTCGGGTCTGGCGGCGTCGGGGGCGCCGTCCATGGCGAGCACGTGGCCGCTGCCGGTTTCGGCCACAAATCCCATGGCTGAGCGGGTACCGGTGGCGCCGGTCCAGGTGACGGTGCATTCCATGCGCGGTGTCCTGATGTGAAGTGGGTAACGGTTTTCCGAGGGTTTTCCGAGGGTTTTCCGAGGGGGCTCTCTAAAAATAGCAAGAAAGCGCTCATGCATGTTGCATTGCAACATGGCTTCGGTATACTGGCGGCATTGTATGGAAGGTTGTCTCCTCTACCCTCCACGGGTGGATTTAAACCCGGACCGGCTCTGCCAGTCCGGGTTTTTTTTCGCCTGCAGCCCGCTGGCTATGATGGGCGCCCAAGGAATCACACCATGCCCGCCCGTCCGAAGAAGCCCGCCCACGCCGCCGCCACGTCGCCCGTCACCACACTGGGGCCAGCCGATTACCTGAAGAAGATACTGACCGCCCGGGTGTACGACGTGGCGGTGGAATCGGCGCTGGAGCCCGCCAAGCACCTGAGTCGGCGCCTGCACAACACGGTGCTGCTCAAGCGCGAGGACCAGCAGCCGGTGTTCAGCTTCAAGCTGCGCGGCGCGTACAACAAGATGGCGCAGCTGTCGCCGGTCGAGCTGAAGCAGGGTGTGATCTGCGCCTCGGCCGGCAACCACGCCCAGGGGGTGGCACTCGGCGCGCACAAGCTGGGCACGCGCGCCGTGATCGTGATGCCGACCACCACGCCGCAGGTGAAGGTGGACGCGGTGCGCGCGCTCGGCGGCGATGTGGTGCTGCACGGCGACAGCTATTCGGACGCCCACACGCACGCGGTGGCGCTGCAAAAGAAGCAGGGGCTCACTTTTATCCACCCGTTCGACGACCCGGACGTGATCGCCGGTCAGGGCACGATCGCCATGGAGATCCTGCGCCAGTTGCAGAGCCTGGGTTCGGACCACCTGGACGCGGTGTTTGTGGCCATCGGTGGCGGCGGGCTGATCTCGGGCGTGGCGAACTACATCAAGGCGGTGCGCCCCGAGATCAAGGTGATTGGCGTGCAGACCTGCGATTCGGATGCGATGCTGCGCTCGGTGACGGCGGGAGCGCGCGTGACGCTGCCCGATGTGGGCCTGTTTGCCGACGGCACGGCGGTGAAACTGGTGGGCGAGGAGACTTTTCGCATTGCCAGTGGCCTGGTGGATGAATTCGTGGTGGTCGATACCGACGCGGTGTGCGCGGCCATCAAGGACATTTTTGTCGACACGCGCAGCATCGTCGAGCCTTCGGGTGCGATGGCGGTGGCGGCGCTGAAGCAGTACGTGGCCAGGCACAAGACGAAGGGTGAAACCTACGCCGCCATTCTGTGCGGTGCCAACATGAATTTTGACCGGCTGCGCTTCGTGGCCGAGCGCGCCGAGGTGGGCGAGGAGCGCGAGGCGCTGTTCGCGGTGACGCTGCCCGAAGAACGGGGCAGCTTCAAGCGTTTTCTGGAAACCATCGGTGGCCTGCCCGGCGGGCCGCGCAACGTGACGGAGTTCAATTACCGCATCGGCAACGCCAGCACGGCGCATGTGTTCGTGGGGCTGACCACGCAGGGCAAGGGCGAGTCGGCCAAGATCGCGACCCTCTTCCAGCGCCAGGGTTTCGAGACGCTGGACCTGACGCACGACGATCTGGCGAAGGAACACATCCGCCACATGGTGGGCGGCCATTCGCCGCTGGCGCAGGACGAGCGCCTGCTGCGCTTTGTGTTCCCGGAGCGCCCGGGCGCGCTGCTGAAGTTCCTGAGCCTGATGCGACCGGGCTGGAACATCAGCCTGTTCCATTACCGCAACCAGGGCGCCGACCATGGCCGCATTCTGGTGGGCCTGCAGGTGCCGCCCAAGGACGACAAGGCGTTCGCGAAGTTCCTCCACACCCTGGGGTATCCGTTTGTGGAGGAGACACAGAATCCGGTGTACCGTCTTTTCCTCAAGAGCTGAACCCGGTACCCATGGTCATCAAACCTTTTCCCGTGCGCGACGAAGACACCCCCGTCGCGGACCGGTTGCATGGCCTGCGGCTGCCGGTGATTGATCCCACGGCAGACACCGTGCTCGACCACGATGTGCGTCGGCGCCTCAGCCGCAGCGAGCTGCCCGAGCACGCACTGGGTCGCCTGGAGTCGCTGGTGCTGCAGCTGGCCCGCATTCAGAAAGCCGGACCGTTTGCGTTTGACCTGCTGGCTTTCGATTCGCCGCAACTGGTGGTGTTCGCGGGCGACCACGGCATCGCCGACGAGGGCGTTTCCGTGTTTGCACAAGACACGACCCGCCAGCGCGTGCTCCACCTGCTGCAGGGCACGGCCCCCGTGAATGCCCTGGCCGAACTGCACGGCTTTGAGCTGACGGTGGTGGACGCAGGTGTCGCATCGCACACCGCGCTGCCCGAGGGCGCCAGCCCGCGGGTGCCGCTGCAGCTGCGCAAGATCGGCCACGCCACCCGCAACATGGTGCTCAGCCCGGCGATGTCGGTGCCGCAGGCGGTGGCCGCGCTGCACGCGGGCATGAACGTGGTGCACCACCTGCCGGGCAATGTGCTGGCGCTGGGCGACGTGGGCGTGGGCAGCACCTCGTGCGCGGCGCTGCTGCTCTCGCGCCTGTGTGGTGTGCCGCTGGCCGATGCCTGCGGGCGCGGCAGTGGCCTGGACGATGGCCGACTGCAGCACAAGCTGGAAAAACTCTTTGCCGCCGCCACCCGGCACCGCAAGGCGACCGCGCCGCTGGAGGCGCTGGCGGCGATGGGCGGGTTCGAGATCGCCATGATGGTGGGCGCCATGCTGCAAGCCGCGAGCGAGCGGCGCGTGGTGCTGGTGGACGGGTTCGTGGCCGGTGCGGCGGCCCTGGTGGCGCGCGGCCTGGCGCCCGCCGTGGCGAACTACCTGGTGTTCACCCACCGCTCGGCCGAGCCGGGCCACCGCCTGTTGCTGATCCACCTGCAGGCCCAGCCCTTGCTGGACATGGAGCTGCGCACGGGCCAGGGCGTGGGCACGCTGCTGGCCTGGCCGCTGCTGCTGGCGGCCCAGCGCCTGCTTGAGCACTGAGCGAGCGGGCTCAAGCCTGCCCGGGAAGTTGTCCATCCAAGCGCTACAACCCCGTTCGCCCTGAGCTTGTCGAAGGGTCGTCACGGTGCAAACCGGCTTCGACAAGCTCAGCCCGGAGGTTCAGCGAACAGTGTTGTGCCTACCCGGGAGGCGACGGCAGCGTGAGTTCGACGCTGGCTGGCCCGGTTTTTTCGGGTCCGAGCCTGACGGAGTGGCGCTCCACCGATTGCAGCACCAGCCCGCCTTCGAGCGCGGCGCCCACGGTGTAGGGCTTCGGGGGCTGGCCATCGATGGCGATCAGGGCGGCTCCGCGCTGGCCCGGGCGCGACACCACGCCGAGCAGGCGAAAACGCGAAGCCAGCGGCAGCGGCGCGGCGAGCGCCTGCACCTGGGGCGCGGCTCCCAGTGCGCGGGCCACCGCCGCCACGTCGGTCTGCGGTGGCGACACGGCCAGCGCCGCCAGCGGCGTTGCCGGGCTGCGGCCCCAGGCCTGCAACACCCAGTACCCGGCGCTCAGGCCTGCGGCCAGCCACAGAGCCCCCGCCGCCAGCGCAGGGCCCAGGCGAGCGAGGCCCGAAGGGGCTTGCAGAGCCAGACGGGGCCTGCGCAAACGTGCTGCCATGATCATCCTAGAAACCGCAGTTGACCGCGCTCTATCCGCTGGAGATGCCCATGAACACTGAAAAAACTGGCCACGCAGAGGCGCACCCGATGGGTGAGGGCGCTACAGACCCGATGGAGCCGCCCGGCAGCGCGCTGGCGGCGTTGCTCCTCCTGGCGGGCAGCAGCCCGCTGCGTCGTCGCGCCTTGCCAGCCCACTCCCGGGCAGCCCACTCGGGCA
>PNMN01000240.1 GCA_013823655.1 Comamonadaceae bacterium
GCGGCGCTTTGACATCGAGCCCGATCAGCTCATGACCTACAAGGCCAAGCTGCTCAAGGAGCCCAAGCTGACCCAGGCCACCACGTTGGCGCAGCGGGTGTGAGCCGTCATCGAACGTGCTTTTCAGTACACCCGTATCAAGCAAACGATTCCCCCGCCCCCAGATACCGCCACTGCCCGACCGGCAGATTGCCCAGCACCACGTTACCGATGCGGATGCGCTTCAAACCCACCACGTGCAGACCGACCTGTTCGCACATGCGGCGGATCTGGCGCTTCTTGCCTTCCACCAACACAAAGCGCAGTTGTTCGGGATTCATCCACTCCACCTGGGCGGGCTTGAGCGGCTGCTCGTCCAGGCTCAGGCCGTGGCGCAGCAAAGCGAGTTTTTCTGCGGGAAAGACGGCCTGCACGTTCTGCGTGACCACGCCCGCACCGTGCGGACCATTCGGCGCGTGGTGCACGCGCACCAGGTATTCCTTTTCGATGCCGCTGTTCTCGCCGATGAGCTGGCGCGCGATGCGACCGTCTTGCGTGAGCACGAGCAGACCGACCGAATCGATGTCGAGCCGCCCGCAGGGCGCGAGGCCGCGCGTGTGCTCGGGGGCGAAGCGCCGACCGTCGGCCGGGTGGCGGGCGTCGCCACGCCACTGGCTGGGCGCACCGATCAGGGTGGCGGCGGCTTCGTGGCCGTCTTCCGGCTGGCCGCTCACGTAGCCCATGGGCTTGTGCAGCAGGATGGTGACCTGGCCCGCCTGCTGGTGGCGCGCCTGGGGCAGCACCTCCACCTGCGCGTCGGGCGCCACCGGCATGCCCATGACGGCGGGCGCGCCGTTGACCAGCACCCAGCCGCGCGCGATCCATTCGTCGGCCTCGCGGCGCGAACACAGCCCGAGCTCGGCCATGCGTTTGTTGAGCCGCACTTCGCCCCGCACGTTGCCGACGCGGGCGAGGTCGGGGCGGGCGTCGCGCGGCGGGCGCGGCGCGGGGCGCTGGCCCGACGGTTCCGCCCGCGCAGGGGCACGACCCCGGGGCGCGTCGTTGCGGTAGGCGTCGCTGCGGGGCCGTGCCGCCGGGCCACGCGGGGCGTCATCCCGGGGCGGGCGGTCGGCGCCAGCGGGTTTGCCGGCGGCCCAGGCCGCGTCGCGGGCTGCGCGCTCGGCCTGCACCTCCGATTGAGGGCGGGCGCGGGCCGGCCCTTTGGGGCGCACCGGGGCACGAAGCGGGTTCGGTTTTGCGGGCGTGCTGCGGGGCTTGAGTTGCAGGGTTTTGGGTTTGTCGGTCATGCTCCGATCATCCCAGAAGCGGCTCACGGCGCAGAGAACAACCGCTCACAACTCGCCTGACCGCAGGGCCTGCAGGTCCAGCACGCGCAGGCCACCGTATTCCACCCGGATCCAGCCTTTGGCCGAGAGGGTGGAGAGCGCTTCGTTCACCCGCTGGCGCGACAGGCCCACCAGGTAGGCCAGCTCCTGCTGCGTGATGCGCAGGATGCCGCCCACGTTGGGCGAGAGCAGCGGGTGGAACAAGGCGGCGAGGTTGCGCGCCACGCGCAGGTCGGGGTTGCTCAGGCGATCGATCTCGCGCGCGGCAATGAACTGGCCCAGCCGTTCGTTGAGCTGGTGCATGACAAAGCGGTTGAAGCCCAGCGAGTGGTCGATCAGCCAGTCGAACGTCGCCACCGGCAGACCGGCCACATGGCTTTTGCGCAGGGCCTGGATGTTGTAGCGGTAGTGCTCGTGCTTGAGCACGGTGCCCTCGCCGAACCAGCCGCCGGGCGCCACGCCGGTGAAGGTGATCACCGGGCCTTGCGAGTCGTCGTTGCTCATCTTGAGCAGGCCGTCCACCAGGCCGAACCAGTAGGTGACCGGCCTGCCGATGCGGCAGATGGTTTCGCCCACCTGCACCTCGCTCACCACCAGTGCGTCCGCTGCGCGCTGGCGTTCGCTCTCGCTCAGGCGTTGCAGCCAGGGAATCTGGGCCAGCTCCTGGGGCGTGGGCGGGCGGGCGCGTTCGCGCAGGATGGAACCGGTTTGGGTGGGAGAAATCGGGCTCATGGCGGTTTTGCCCCCGACGAATACCTAGGGAAAGTCCCAGGAGGGCAGACCCTTCGATTGTCGTCGCACTGACAACATGACGTCAAACATCGGCCTAACATCCGCCCCAGAATGATTCGAAACGGGGTGCGCCCAAGGCCCGCCGCCCGAACGGCCCACCCCGCCTCTGGAGACCTGCATGCAAACCACTTTCCCCCGGCTGTTGCTGGAACACGCCAAGACCCGCCCCGAAGCAGCGGCCATGCGCGAGAAGGAATACGGCATCTGGCAGACCACCACCTGGGCCGCCATGGCGCAACTGGTGGAGGCCATTGCCTGCGGCCTGCACCAGGCGGGCCTGCAGCGCGGTGAGCACATGGTGGTGATCGGCGCCAACCGCCCGCGCCTGTACGCCACCATGCTGGCGGCCCAGTCGCTGGGCGCCATTCCGGTGCCGCTGTACCAGGACGCGGTGGGCGCCGAGTGCGTGTTCCCGATCAACAACGCCGAGGTGCGCTTCGCGGTGGTGGAAGACCAGGAGCAGGTCGACAAGATGCTCGAAATCCGCGACCGCTGCCCGCAGCTGGCGCACATCTACTACGACGACCCGCGCGGCCTGCGCAACTACGACCAGCCGGGCCTGGGCGCACTGGAAGAGCTGATCGGCGCCGGCCAGGCCTTTGCCAGGATCCACCCGCAGCTGTTCCGCGAGCAAGTGGAGATGGCCCAGCCACACGACGTGGCCGCGATGTTCTTCACCTCCGGCACCACCGGCAACCCCAAGGGCGTGGTGCACACGCACAACACGCTGATCGACCGCGCGGCCGTGGGCGCCAAGTTCGACCGGCTGACCGACCAGGACGAGGTGCTGGCCTACCTGCCGCCGGCCTGGATCGGGCAGAACATCTTTTCCTACGCGCAGTGGCTGGTGGCGGGCTACGTGGTGAACTGCCCGGAGTCGAGCGCCACCGTCACCATCGACCTGAAGGAAGTCGGCCCCACCTACTATTTCGCGCCACCGCGCGTGTTCGAAGGCCTGCTCACCACGGTGATGATCCGCATGGAAGACGCGGGCCGCTTGAAGCGCCAGATGTTCCATGCTTTCATGGACGTGGCGCGCCGCATCGGACCGGCCAAGATGGACGGCAAAACGGTCGGCTTCATGGACAACCTGACGTACGCGCTGGGCAACCTGCTGGTCTACGGTCCGCTGCGCAACAGCCTGGGCCTGTCCCGCGTGCGCGTGGCCTACACCGCCGGTGAAGCCATCGGCCCCGATCTGTTCAGCTTCTACCGCAGCATCGGCATCAACCTGAAACAGCTCTACGGCTCGACCGAAACCGCCGTCTTCGTCTGCCTGCAGCCCGACCACGAAGCGCGCGCCGACACCGTGGGCGTGCCCTGCGAAGGGGTGGAGATCAAGCTCAGCGAGACCGGCGAGATCCTGGTGAAATCGCCCGGCCTGCTCAAGGAGTACTACAAAAACCCCGCCGCCACCGCCGAGGTGCTGACCGCCGACGGCTGGTACCACACCAGCGACGCCGGCTTCATCGACGCCTCGGGCCACCTGAAGATCATCGACCGCGTGAAAGACGTGGGCCGCATCAAGGGCGGCGCCAACGACGGCGCGATGTTCGCGCCCAAGTACGTGGAGAACAAGCTCAAGTTCTTCTCGCAGATCAAGGAGGTGGTGGCCTATGGCGACCAGCGCGACCAGGTCTGCGTGATGGTCAACATCGACTTCGAGGCGGTGGGCAACTGGGCCGAGCGCCGCAACCTGCCCTACGCCGGTTACACCGACCTGGCGCAGAAGCCCGAGGTGTACGAACTGATCCGCGAGTGCGTGGAGAAGGTCAACGCCGACCTGAGCC
>PNMN01000241.1 GCA_013823655.1 Comamonadaceae bacterium
TCGCCGTGGTCGAGCTCGGCCGTCACGCGGTGCACGGTGGCGCCGGCGAACTTGCAGCCCATGTCGATGGCGCGCTGGTGGGTGTTCAGGCCGGGGAAGGCGGGCAGCAGGCTGGGGTGGATGTTGATCAGGCGCCCGGCGTAGTGCGCCACAAAGCCCGGTGTGAGGATGCGCATGAAACCGGCCAGCACCACCAGCGCGGGCTGGTGGCGGTCAATCTCTGCCGACAGTGCAGCGTCGAACGCCTCGCGCGAGGGGAAACTTTTGTGGTCCAGCGCTGCGGTGGCGATACCCTGTTCCCGGGCGATGGCCAGGCCTTGCGCATCGGCCTTGTTGCTGATCACCGCCGCCACGCGCGCACCGAAGCGCTCACACCAGTGCCGCTGCTGCGCCACCTTGGCGATCGCGGCCATGTTGGAGCCGCTGCCAGAGATCAGAATCACGATGTTTTTGTTCACGCCAGACATGGCACAGAAGTGTAATGACCCCAGACCACACCACCAGACCCCGCGCCCACGATTTCCAGCAGCGCCCGCTCTCACCCGCCGAGGCCCGCGTGCTCGGCACGTTGATGGAGAAAGCGCGCACCGTGCCCGACAGCTACCCGCTCACGCTCAACAGCCTGGTGACCGGCTGCAACCAGAAGTCCAGCCGCGAACCGGTGATGCAGCTGCCCGACGCGCTGGTGGTGGAGGCGCTGGAAAACCTGCGCCAGTTGCACCTGGTGTTCGAGTCCAGTGGCGGGCGCGTGACACGCCACGAGCACAACTTCATGCGCGCGGTCGGTGTGCCCGAGCAGTCGGCGGTGCTGCTGGGCATGTTGATGCTGCGCGGCCCGCAGACGGCGGGCGAGTTGCGCCTGAACACCGAGCGCTGGTACAAGTTCCTCGACATCGCCTCGGTCGATGCCTTTCTGGAGGAACTGCAGGACCGCCCGCCCGAAAAAGGTGGCCCGCTGGTGGTGAAGCTGCCGCGCGCGCCGGGCGCCCGCGAGCAGCGCTGGGCGCACCTGCTGTGCGGGCCGGTGGACGCCAGCGCACTGGTCACCAGCGCGGCGTCTGGCGCTTCGGGCGCCACCGAGGACGAGGTGATCGCGCTCACCCGCCGCGTCGCCCAGCTGGAGAACACCGTCGCGCTGCTGCAGGACCAGCTGCAAAACCTGCACGAGCAGCTCGGCCTGTCACAGCCCGGACAGGGTTGAAATCGACGCTCTGCCAAACTGGGCAACCCCGCACCAGGAGACACACATGGATTTGGCATTCACGCCCGAAGAGCAGGCGTTTCGCGAAGAGATCCGCGCCTGGGTCAAAGGCAACCTGCCCGCCGACATCGCCCACAAGGTCCACAACGCCCTGCGCCTGAGCCGCGACGACATGCAGCGCTGGGCCAGGATCCTGGGCCAGAAGGGCTGGCTCGGCTGGGGCTGGCCCAAGGAGTTTGGAGGCCCGGGCTGGAGCGCGGTGCAGAAGCACCTGTTTGAAGAAGAGTGCGCGCTGGCCGGTGCGCCGCGCGTGGTGCCGTTCGGGCCGGTGATGGTGGCGCCGGTCATCATGGCTTTTGGCAACCAGGAGCAGCAGGAGCGCTTTTTGCCCGGCATCGCCAGCGGCGAGGTGTGGTGGAGCCAGGGCTACAGCGAACCCGGCTCGGGCTCGGACCTGGCCTCGGTCAAATGCCGCGCCGAACGCCAGGGCAACACCTACCTGGTCAACGGCCAGAAGACCTGGACCACGCTCGGCCAGTACGGCGAATGGATTTTCTGCCTGGTGCGCACGTCCAACGAAGGCAAACCGCAGACCGGCATCAGCTTCCTGCTGATCGACATGAAGTCGCCCGGTGTCAGCGTGCGCCCGATCAAGCTGCTGGACGGTGAATGCGAAGTCAACGAGGTGTTTTTCGACAACGTCGTGGTGCCGGCCGAGAACCTGATTGGGGAAGAGAACAAGGGCTGGACCTACGCCAAACACCTCCTCTCGCACGAGCGCACCAACATCGCCGACGTCAACCGCGCCAAGCGCGAGCTGGAGCGTCTCAAGCGCATCGCCAAGACCGAGGGCGTGTGGGACAGCACTGTGGACGGCCCGTCGGCCGGACGCTTCCGCGACCAGATCGCGCTGCTGGAGGTGGACGTGGTGGCGCTGGAGATGCTGGTGCTGCGTGTGCTGAGCGCCGAGAAATCGGGCAAGAACTCGCTCGACATCGCGGGCCTGCTCAAGATCAAGGGCAGCGAGATCCAGCAGCGCTATGCCGAACTCATGATGCTGGCCGCCGGGCCGTTTGCCCTGCCCTTCATCGAAGAAGCCATGGAAGCGGGCTGGCAAGGCGACTACCCCGGTGGCGTGACGGGCAATGCGCCGCTGGCCTCCACCTACTTCAACCTGCGCAAGACCACCATCTACGGTGGGTCGAACGAAGTGCAACGCAACATCGTGGCGCAGACCGTTCTGGGCTGAAGCCCACAACGGTCCGCGCGTTGCGCGACAAGACCGCTCCCCCGCGCCCCCTCCGAGAGGGGGCTCTATTCAGAGCTTCGCAAGGAATGAAAAATGGATTTTGATTTCTCCGACGACCAGCAACAACTGCGCGACGCGGTGCGCAAGTGGGTGGACAAGGGCTACGTTTTCGAACGCCGCCGCCGCATCGTGGCAGCGGGTGGTTTTGACCGCGCAGCCTATGGTGAACTGGCCGACCTCGGTCTGACCGGCCTGTACGTCCCGGAGGCCCAGGGCGGCTTGGGGCTGGGCCCGGTGGAGGGCATGGTGGTGATGGAAGCGCTGGGCGGCGGCATGGTGCTGGAGCCCGTCGCCCATGCGCTGATCGCCGGTGCCGTGCTCGCAGGCCATGCGCCCGCAGCCCTGCGGGCCGAGTGGCTGCCCGGCATCGCCTCGGGTCAAGCGCTGGTGGTGCTGGCGCACCAGACGCGCCAGGCGCGCTACCGGCTGGACCGGTGCGCCACCACGGCCACCCGGACGGGCGACCACTGGACCGTCACCGGCACCCAGAGCGTGGTGGCCGCAGGCGACCGGGCTGATGCCTTGATCGTCCCGGCCTTGGTCGGTGGCCAGCAGGCCCTGTTTCTCGTGAAAGCCAGCAGCGGCCACGTGAACGCCCGGGGCTACGTCACCCAGGATGGCAGCCGTGCCGCTGAAGTGACGCTGCTGAACGCACCCGCCAGCCTGATCAGCACCAACGGCCAGGCCGCACTGGAACAGGCGGTGGACATCGGCATCGCCGCCACCTGTGCCGAAGCGGTGGGCGTGATGGACAAGACGCTGGCTATCACGGTGGAGTACATGAACACGCGCAAGCAGTTCGGTGTCGCCATCGCCAGCTTCCAGGCGCTGCGCCACCGCGTGGCCGACATGAAGATGCAGCTGGAACTGGCCCGCTCCATGAGCTATTACGCCAGCCTCAAGCTCAACGCGCCGGCCGAAGAGCGCCGCCGCGCCATGGCGCGCGCCAAGGTGCAGCTGGGCCAGAGCATGCGTTTCGTGGGTCAGCAGGCGGTGCAGCTGCACGGCGGCATCGGCGTGACCGACGAGTACATCGTCAGCCACTATTTCAAGAAGCTCACGCAGCTGGAGATGGCGTTTGGCGATACGCTGCACCACCTGGGTGAGGTGTCGGCACGGATGGAAGAGAGCGCCGGGGTCTTTGCCTGAGTTTTTGTTTTGCACCCGCCGGAGGAGCCCCGCTTGGCGGGGCTTTTTCGCGCACCTGGCACGCCTGCTGAGCCCCCACGCTCCACCGCTGCGCGGGTCGCTGCCCCCCGAGGGGGCTGGGCCTTGCTTGGGGCGGCCCGGCGCTGCGGCCCCTCTGCCCCCACGCTCCACCGCTGCGCGGGTCGCTGCCCCCCGAGGGGCATATGCGCTAACTTAATATGATTCATTTTGC
>PNMN01000242.1 GCA_013823655.1 Comamonadaceae bacterium
TGTACTTGTCGCCGCTCTGGGTCCAGTGGCCCTGGAAGGTGTCGCGCGATTGGGCGCGCTTGTTCCAGTACATCAGCGCCGCGCTCGGGCCCCGGATGTACAGGTCGCCGATCAGGTTGTGGCCGGTGATCACGCTGCCGTCTTCGCCGCGCAGCTGCACCTCGTAGCCCGGCACGGCCTTGCCGGTGGTGCCGTAGCGCACCTGGCCGGGCCGGTTCGAGAGGAAGATGTGCAGCATCTCGGTGCTGCCAATGCCGTCGATGATTTCGACGCCAAAGTGCGCGCTCCAGCGCTCGCCGATGTCGCGCGGCAGCGCCTCGCCGGCCGACGAACACAGGCGCAGCGCCACCGCGCTCCTCAACGGCAGGTCGGGCGCGGCCAGCATGCCGCCGTAGCCGGTGGGCGCGCCGTAGAACACCGTGGGCTGGTGGGTGGTCATGCGTTTGAACACCGCCTGCGGCGTGGCGCGCTCGGCCATCAGCACCACGCTGGCGCCCACGCTCAGCGGGAAGCTCAGCGCGTTGCCCAGGCCGTAGGCGAAAAACAGCTTGGCGGCGGAGAACACCGTGTCGCTCTCCTTCAGGCCCAGCACCGCCTTGCCGTACAGCTCGGCGCTCCAGTACAGGCTGCTCTGGGTGTGCACCGTGCCCTTGGGGGCGCCGGTGGAGCCGCTGGAGTAAAGCCAGAACGCGGGCTCGTCGCCGTGCGTGTCGGCGCTGTTGCCAGGGGCGTGGGTGCAGACCAGTGCGGCGAAGTCGTGTGCGCCCGCGGGCAGCGGGTCTTGTGCGCGCGAGACGATCAGCCGCTTCACTTCATTCCCGCCCGCGTCCAGCGCGGTCTGCAGCGTGGGCAGCAGCGCGGCCGAGACCAGCGCCGCCTGGGCCCGGCTGTCGGCCAGCATGAAGGCGTAGTCCTTGGCGCTCAGCAAGGTGTTCACGCACACCGGCACCACGCCCGCGTGCAGCGCGCCCAGGAAACCCACCACCCAGTCGCTGCAGTCGTGCATGAGCAGCAGCACCCGGTCTTCGCGCCGCAGGCCGAGCGCGGTGAGCGCGGCGGAAAAACGCTGCACCTGCTCCGCCCATTGGCCATAAGTGAGCGAGCCCGCGTCGTCGATCAGCGCGGTTTTGTTCGCCCGGCCCGCGTTGAGCGCGATCAGGTGGCGCGCGAAGTTGAAGCGCTCGGGTGGGGCGGCGGTTTCGGTGCGGCTCATGTTTGTCTCCTTCGGTGTTCAGGGTTGGAACGGCAGGCCGGTGGCGGTCAGCGCATCCAGTGCGTGCCGCGCCGCACCGCCTTGCTCGCGGGCGAAGGCACAACCCTCGACCCGCAGCAGCGGCCGACCAGGAAGCAGGGGGGCAGCGGAATGTCGGGTGTGTTCATGGGGAAAGATGCAGCGTTTTGCGTTTTTGCCGTGGTCGGGGCGGAGGATTGACGGTATAAATGCACGATCTTGCATTCCGGTCAGTATGCAGTAAAGTGCATGTTTGTGGGAATGACAGCGCCTGGGGTTTTCCCCGGGCCGCACACCGGATCAGACGAAAGGCGCGTTTCCATGGTCGCCAGCGACACCCTCACCGCCACCCCGACAGCCCCCGCCGACGAAGCCGAAGAACGCCACCCCTTCCTGGTGGCGCTGGGCGAGCGCGTGCGCAACCTGCGTTCGCGCAAGGGCATGACGCGCAAGGCCGTGGCGATCGCGGCCGACGTGTCCGAGCGCCACCTGGCGAACCTCGAATACGGCACCGGCAACGCCTCCATCCTGGTGCTGTTGCAGGTGGCGCAGGCGCTGCAGTGCCCGCTCGCCGAACTCATTGGTGATGTGAGCACTTCCTCGCCCGAATGGCTGCTGATCCGCGAGCTGCTGCAGGGCCGCAACGAGGCCGAGCTGCGCCGCGCGCGGCTGCAACTGGTCGGTCTGCTGGGGTCCAGCGGCGGCGTGGATGCGCAGGGCCGGCTGGCGCGCGTGGCGCTGATCGGCCTGCGCGGCGCCGGCAAATCCACGCTGGGCCAGCGCCTGGCCGACGACCTGGGTTTCCCTTTCATCGAACTGAGCCGCCAGATCGAGCAGTTCGCCGGCTGCAGCATCAGCGAGATCCACAACCTCTACGGCGCCAACGCCTACCGCCGCTACGAGCGCCGCGCGCTGGAAGAAGCGATCCAGATCTACCCCGAGGTGGTGATCGCCACGCCCGGCGGGCTGGTGGCCGATTCGGCCAACTTCAACCTGCTGCTGCAGCACTGCACCACCGTCTGGCTGCAGGCCGATGCCGACGACCACATGGGCCGCGTGGCGGCGCAGGGCGACATGCGGCCCATGGCGGCCAGCCGCGAGGCGATGGAAGACTTGAAGCGCATCCTGGAAGGGCGCGCCGCTTTCTATTCGAAGGCCGACCTGGCCTTCAACACCAGCGCCCAGTCGCTGGAAGCAAGCTTCGCGCGGCTGCGGCGCGAGGTTCGCCAACTGTTGAAGCTGCCCGCCTGAACGGCTGTGTTCGGGTAAACACCGAGTGACATGCATTAAATTGCATTTGACCGCGTCGCAATGCATGCACTATTATTCATATCAGTCTGAATTCCAGTGCATCCGCCCGCCCGGCACCGCCCCGACCCCGAGGAGACACCCTTGACCGCCCCCGCCACCGCCCCCTGGGTCGATTACCAGACCCACCCTTCGCGCTACCGGCACGTGCAGCTGGCCTTTGACGGCGCCGTTGCCACGCTGTCGCTGGCGATCAACGAAGACGCCGGCATCCGCCCCGGCTACAAGCTCAAGCTCAACAGCTACGACCTGGGCGTGGACATCGAGCTGCACGACGCGCTGCAGCGCATCCGCTTCGAGCACCCGCAAGTGCGCACCGTGGTGGTGACCAGCCTGAAGGACCGCGTGTTCTGCTCCGGCGCCAACATCTTCATGCTCGGCCTGTCCAGCCACGGCTGGAAGGTCAATTTCTGCAAGTTCACCAACGAGACCCGCAACGGCATCGAAGACTCGTCGCAACACAGCGGCCTGAAGTTCGTTGCCGCGCTGAATGGTGCCTGCGCCGGTGGCGGCTACGAACTGGCGCTGGCCTGCGACGAGATCGTGCTGGTGGACGACCGCTCCAGCGCCGTCAGCCTGCCCGAGGTGCCGCTGCTGGGTGTGCTGCCCGGCACCGGTGGCCTGACCCGCGTGACCGACAAGCGCCACGTGCGGCACGACCTGGCCGACATCTTCTGCACCAGCGTGGAAGGCGTGCGCGGCCAGAAGGCGGTGGACTGGCGCCTGGTCGATGCGGTGGCCAAACCCGCCGTGTTCCAGCAGGCGGTGCGCGAGCGCGCCGAGCGCCTGGCCGCCGGCAGCAGCCGACCGGTCGGCGCCAAGGGCGTGGAACTGACGCCGCTGAACCGCAGCATCGAAGCCGACCGCCTGAGCTACACCCACGTGACGGTCGAGATCGACCGCGCCAGGCGCGTCGCCACCTTCACGGTGAAAGCCCCGCAAGGCGCGCAGCCCACCGACGTGACCGGCATCGAAGCCGCCGCCGCCCACTGGTACCCGCTGCAGATGGTGCGCGAACTGGACGACGCCATCCTGCACCTGCGCACCAACGAGCTGGAGATCGGCACCTGGCTGCTCAAGACCGAAGGCGACCCGGCGGCCGTGCTGGCGAATGACGCGCTGATGCTGGCCCACAAGGAGCACTGGTTCGTCAACGAGACCATCGGCCACCTGCGCCGCACGCTGGCGCGGCTGGACGTGTCTTCGCGCTCGCTGTTCGCGCTGATCGAACCCGGCTCGTGCTTTGCCGGCACGCTGGCCGAGCTGGCGTTCTGCGCCGACCGCAGCTACCAGCTGGTGCTGCCCGACGA
>PNMN01000243.1 GCA_013823655.1 Comamonadaceae bacterium
TTTCTTTCCCAGCAAAATGACCCAGGGCACGCTCAAGGCCATGGGCGAAGAGAAGCTCGCTTCGCACGCCCCGCTGGGCCGACTTGGCGACGACGAAGACCTGAAGGGCCTGACTGTGCTGTATGCGTCGGATGCCGGCAAACACATCACCGGGCAGTGGCTGGCAGTGGATGGCGGTGTCTCGGTCATTACCGGAGGTTGAGTGGAGTTCTCGGTTC
Source organism: Comamonadaceae bacterium (assembly GCA_013823655.1). GTDB lineage: Bacteria > Pseudomonadota > Gammaproteobacteria > Burkholderiales > Burkholderiaceae_C > Hydrogenophaga. The sequence continues at coordinate 219 of PNMN01000243.1, forward strand.
ACATTCCTTTCGTTGAGCTGCTCGGCTTCGAACTGCAGAAGTTCGAAGGCGGCGAGGCGGAGATCGCCTTCGCGCCCCGGCCCGAGCACGAGAACTCGTTCAACGTGGTGCACGGCGGCGCCAGCATGACGCTGCTGGACGTGGTGATGGCGCACGCGGCGCGCTCGGTGGAGCCGGCCATGGGCTGCGTCACCATCGAGATGAAGACCAGCTTCATGCGCGCGGCCAGGGGGCCATTGCTGGCGCGCGGCAAGTTGCTGCACCGCAGCGCCACCATGGCCTTCACCGAAGGCAGCATCTTCGACGCCCAAGGCCAACTCTGCGCCCACGCCACCGGCACCTTCAAGTTCGTGCCGCGCCTGCCGGTGGGCAAGGGCAGCAACACCCTCAACACCCTCAAGACCGACTGACCAGCCGGTTTTCAACACCCCCGGAGACAACCAACATGCCCAGCAACCAACAGATCCTGCTCGACAACCGCCCGCAGGGCGAAGCCACTGTCGGCAACTTCAAGCTCGTCACCACACAAACGCCGCCGCTGCAAGACGGCCAGGTGCTGGTGAAGCACCACTACCTGAGCCTGGACCCGTACATGCGCGGGCGCATGAACGACAGCAAAAGCTACGCCGCCTCGCAGCCGCTGGGCGAGGTCATGATCGGCGGCACCGTGGGCGAGGTGGTCGAGTCGAAGCACCCCAGGTTCAAGACCGGCGACCAGGTGGTGGGCATGGGCGGCTGGCAGCAATACAGCGTGGTCGATGCCGCCCAGCCCGGCGCGCTGCGCAAGGTGGACACGACGCATGTGCCGCTGTCGCACTACCTGGGCGCGGTCGGCATGCCGGGCGTCACCGCCTGGTATGGGTTGGTGAAGATCATCAACCCGAAGGCCGGTGAAACCCTGGTCATCAGCGCCGCCACCGGGGCCGTGGGCAGCGCGTTTGGAGCACTGGCCAAGGCGCGCGGCTGCCGCGTGGTCGGCATCGCGGGCGGGCCGGACAAGTGCAAATACGCGGTGGAAGAACTCGGCTTTGACGCCTGCATCGACTACAAGCTGCACAAGGACATGTACAGCCTGGCCAAGGCACTCAAGCAGGAATGCCCGAACGGCATCGATGGCTACTTCGAAAACGTCGGCGGCATGATCCTGGACGCCGTGCTGCTGCGCATGAACGCCTTCGGTCGCATCGCCGTCTGCGGGATGATCGCCGGCTACGACGGTGCTCCGCTGCCGCTGGCCAACCCGGCGCTGATCCTGGTGAACCGCTTGAAGATCGAAGGCTTCATCGTCAGCGAGCACATGGAAGTCTGGCCCGAGGCGTTGACCGAGCTGGGCACGCTGGTGGCCGCCGGCAAGCTGCGTCCACGAGAAACAGTGGCCCAGGGCCTGGCCGCAGCGCCGGAGGCTTTCATGGGTTTGCTCAAAGGCAAGAACTTTGGCAAGCAGCTGGTCAGGTTGTAGCCACCCCCGCCGCGCTGCGCGCGACCCTCAGGGCACCGCTGGCGGCCTGGGTTTTCAGTCACCTTTCTCGTTCAAGGAGTCGCTATGGGTTTTACACACGAAGTCTTTAACCAGGTCGAGCCGCTGGTGGACGTCAACCTGTTTGACGGCAACCGGGCCTTGCAGGCGGCGCTGGCGTTCAACGCGCCCGGCCTGTCCACCGCGCCCTTGCACGCGCTGGGTCAGCAGGTCGGAAGCACCGAGATGCAGCAGCACGCCCGGCTGGCCAACGTGTTCACGCCGCAGCTCAAGAGCCACAGCCGCTTTGGCCACCGCATCGACCAGGTGGAGTTCCACCCCAGCTACCACGCACTGATGTCGGCGGCCACGGCGGCGGGTTTGCATGGCACGCCTTGGGGGAGCTCTCACCCCAGCCCTCTCCCGCAAGCGGGAGAGGGGGCCAATACCGATAACCCTTCAGGTGCGCGTGACTTGCTCCCTCTCCCTCTGGGATCGGGCAGGGGTGAGGGCTCTGCGAATCCACACCTCGCGCGCGCCGCCGCCTTCATGCTCTTCACCGAGCTGGAGCCGTCCATCCTCTGCCCGATCTCCATGACCTACGCGGTCACGCCCGCGCTCAAGGACAACCCGGCCATCTACGCCGACTGGGCGCCGCAGCTCACCAGCCGCGCCTACGACCCGGCCCTCAAGCTCTGGAAAGACAAGCCCGGCGTGACCATGGGCATGGGCATGACCGAAAAGCAGGGCGGCTCGGACGTGCGGGCCAACACGACGCAGGCCGTGCCCGATGGGTCGGACGCCTGGGGCCAGCGCTTCAAGGTGACGGGGCACAAGTGGTTCTTCTCGGCGCCCATGTGCGACGCCTTCCTGATCCTGGCGCAGACGCCCAGCGGCCTGTCCTGCCTGTTCCTGCCGCGCGTGCTGCCCGACGGTTCGATGAACCAGCTCTTCATCCAGCGCCTGAAAGACAAGCTGGGCAATAAGGCCAACGCGAGTTCCGAGGTGGAGTTCGCGGGCGCCACCGCCTGGCTGGTGGGCGAAGAGGGCAGGGGTGTGCCGCAGATCCTGGCCATGGGTACGATGACGCGGCTGGACTGCGCGCTCGGCACCAGCGGCCTGATGCGCCAGGCGCTGTCCATCGCGCTGAACCACACCAGCCAGCGCAAGGCGTTTGGCAAAAAACTGATCGAGCAGCCGCTGATGCAGAACGTGCTGACCGATCTGGCGCTGGAGTCGGAGGCTGCGACCGCGCTGGCGCTGCGGCTGGCGCGCAGCTTTGACTGCCCCGATGACGAGCACGAACGCGCCATGCAGCGCCTGCTCACGCCAGTGGCCAAGTTCTGGATCTGCAAACGCGGCAGCCACTTTGCGCAAGAGGCCATGGAATGCCTGGGCGGCAACGGTTACGTGGAAGAGGGCGGCGAAGGCATCATGGCGCGCATCTACCGCGAGATGCCGGTCAACAGCATCTGGGAAGGCGCGGGCAACATCATGGCGCTGGACCTGCTGCGGGCCATGAAACGAACCCACCACGCTCCGCCGCTGCGCGGGTCGCTGCCCCCCGAGGGGGCGGTTTCATCTTGGGGCGGCCCGGCGATGAAACAGGCCGACGCCGCCGCAGCGCTGGCGCACGAACTCGCGCCCGCCAAGGGCATGCACCCTGCCCTGGACCACCTGGCCGCCAGCCTGCCCGCTCGGGTGGAGCAGATGGCGACCGAAATCGAAACCCGCCGCCTGGCGCAGGACGTGGCCCTGGCCGTGCAGGCCGCGCTGCTGGCGCAGACCGCGCCGCCCGCCGTGTTCGGCGCCTTCTGCGATTCGCGCCTGGCCGGGCAGTGGGGTCACAGCTTCGGCTCGCTCGGCGGGGGTGTCGATTTCGATGCCATCATCCAGCGGGCGATGCCCACGTGAACCGGCAAACCCCGGTTCGCCCCGAGCCTGTCGAAGGGCTGGCCAATCGGTTGATCGGTTGGCGTGAGGCTTCGACAAGCTCCGCCCGAACGGTTGCTTTGGAACACCCATGACCAATCTCATCCTGCTCCACGACCCACTGTCGCCCTTCGCCGAAAAGGCGCGGCTCATGCCCGGCTTCAGGGGGCTGGCTTGGGACAGCGTGTTCATCCCCTCGGAAGAAGTGCGCGCTTGAGCGGCGT
>PNMN01000244.1 GCA_013823655.1 Comamonadaceae bacterium
GGTGGTCGAGAGCCAGCGGATGCCCTCGCGGCGCATCATGGCTTCGGCCTCGCTGATTTCCATGCGGCAGTTCTCCAGGCTCGCGTAGCGCGAGTTCGGGCGCCGTTCGTTGCGGATTTCGCTCAGGCGCTCGGGCGCGATCGTCAGGCCGAAGATTTTCTTGCGGTGCGGCACCAGGGCCGGTGGCAGCTTGCGGCGGTCAAAGTCTTCCGGGATCAGCGGGTAGTTGGACGCCTTCAGGCCGTGCTGCATGGCCAGGTAGAGCGAGGTCGGTGTCTTGCCGCTGCGGCTCACGCCGACCAGGATCACGTCGGAGCCTTGCAGGTCTTTGTGGCTCTGGCCGTCGTCGTGCATGAGCGAGAAGTTGATCGCCTCGATGCGGTCGTTGTACTCCTTGCTCTTGGAGGCGTCGGAAAAGCGGCCCACGCGGTGGTTCGACTTGATGCCCAGCTCGTCTTCCAGCGGCTCCACGAAGGTGCCGAACATGTCCATCATCAACCCCTGGCAGTGCTCCTTGACCACCGCCAGCACCTCCATGTTGACCACGGTGGCAAACACCAGCGGGCGCCGCCCCTCGACCTCGACCGTGTGGTTGATCTGGCGCACCGCCTGGTGGGCCTTGTCCACGCTGTCCAGAAAGGGCAGCCGGACCCGCCGCACATCGATCTCAAACTGGTTGAGGATGGCATTGCCAAAGGTTTCGGCGGTGATGCCGGTGCCGTCGGAGAGGAAGAAAACCGTTCTGTTGGGCATGGGGGTCTCTGGCGGAAGGTTGTAAAAACATTCAGCCGCAGCGCGGTCTTCAAGCGGCTGTCAGCTTTCGGGCGGCTCCGGTCGGGCCGCCGCCCTACAATCAAAAACTTGCGTGGCATCCATTATCCCGATGGCCGCGCCCTGTTTCAGCCCCGTTGCCCGGCGCGCGACCCACCACAGAACAACAGGTCCCCAGCAGGTGCAAGGAGCCCCCGGTTTTTCAACCTTGAGCGGAGCTTTTCCATGTCCCACCTGTTTTCCCCGACCGATCTGGTCGTGCCTTTCGAGCATCTGCGCATGTCCGACGTCGAAGTCGTCGGCGGCAAGAACGCCAGCCTCGGCGAAATGATCTCGCAGCTGCCCAGCGGCGTCAAAGTGCCGACCGGCTTTGCCACCACCGCCCACGCCTTTCGCGAGTTCCTGAAGTTCGACGGCCTGACCGAGCGCATCAACGCCCGCCTGGATGCGCTGGACACCGAAGACGTGCGCGCCCTGGCCGCCGCCGGCGCCGAAATCCGCGCCATGGTGGAAAACCAGCCCTTCCCGGCCGAGCTGGAAAAGGCCATCCGCGACGCCTTCGCCACGCTGGAGGCGGGCAACGGCAAGGCCACCTTCGCGGTGCGCTCCTCGGCCACCGCCGAAGACCTGCCCGACGCCTCGTTTGCCGGCCAGCAGGAAACTTTTTTGAACGTGCACGGCATCGACGAAGTGCTGCACAAGACGCGCGAGGTGTTCGCGTCCCTGTACAACGACCGCGCCATCAGCTACCGCGTGCACAAGGGCTTTGCCCACGCCGACGTGGCCCTGTCGGCCGGCGTGCAGCGCATGGTGCGCTCCGACACCGGCGCGGCCGGCGTGATGTTCACCATCGACACCGAGTCCGGCTTTGAAGACGTGGTCTTCATCACCTCCAGCTACGGCCTGGGCGAGACGGTGGTGCAGGGCGCCGTGAACCCCGACGAGTTCTATGTGCACAAGCCCATGCTGAAAGCGGGCAAGCGCGCCCTGATCCGCCGCAACCTGGGCAGCAAACTGATCCAGATGAGCTTCACCACCGCCGAAGAAAAGGCCGGTGACAGCGCACTCAAGGGCAAGCTGGTGAAGACGGTGGACGTGCCGGTGGAGCAGCGCAACCGCTACAGCCTGAGCGACGCCGACGTCGAGCAACTGGCCCGCTACGCGCTGGTGATCGAGCAGCACTATGGCCGCCCGATGGACATCGAGTGGGGCAAGGACGGCACCGACGGCCAGCTCTACATCCTGCAGGCCCGCCCCGAGACGGTGAAGAGCCAGACCGTCGGCAAGGCCGAGGTGCGCTACAAGCTCAAGGGCAAGGGCGCGGTGCTGGCCAGTGGTCGCGCCATTGGCCAGAAGGTGGGCACCGGCCCGGTGCGCCTGGTGCACAACCTCAGCGAGATGGACAAGGTGCAGCCCGGCGACGTGCTGGTGACCGACATGACCGACCCGAACTGGGAGCCGATCATGAAGCGCGCCAGTGCCATCGTCACCAACCGGGGCGGCCGCACCTGCCACGCCGCCATCATCGCGCGCGAGCTGGGCATCCCGGCCGTGGTCGGTTGTGGCAACGCCACCGAGCACCTGAAGGACGGCGCCCTGGTGACTGTGAGCTGCGCCGAGGGCGACACCGGCCACATCTACGACGGCCTGCTGGAAACCGAAATCACCGAGGTGCAGCGCGGCCAGATGCCGCCGATGGACCTGAAGATCATGATGAACGTCGGCAACCCCCAGCTCGCCTTCGACTTCTGCCAGATCCCGAACGCTGGCGTCGGTCTGGCGCGCCTGGAATTCATCATCAACAACAACATCGGCGTGCACCCGAAAGCGATCCTGGACTACCCCGCGATCGACGCCGACCTGAAGAAGGCGGTGGAATCGGTGGCGCGGGGCCACGCCTCGCCCCGAGCGTTCTATGTGGACAAGGTGGCCGAAGGCGTGGCGACGATTGCCGCCGCCTTCTGGCCCAAGCCGGTGATCGTGCGCCTGTCGGACTTCAAGTCCAACGAGTACCGCAAGCTGGTCGGCGGCAGCCGCTACGAGCCCGATGAAGAGAACCCGATGCTGGGCTTTCGCGGCGCGGCGCGCTACATCAGCGAAGACTTCCGCGAAGCCTTTGCCATGGAATGCGAGGCCCTGAAGCGCGTGCGCGAAGACATGGGGCTGGACAACGTGCAGGTGATGGTGCCCTTCGTGCGCACGCTGGGCCAGGCACAGCGCGTGACCGAGCTGCTGGCCGAGAAGGGCCTGAAGCGCGGCGAGCACGGGCTCAAGATCATCATGATGTGCGAGATCCCGAGCAACGCGGTGCTGGCCAAGGACTTCCTCCAGTATTTCGACGGTTTCTCGATCGGCTCGAACGACCTGACCCAGCTCACCCTGGGCCTGGACCGCGATTCCGGTCTGGAGCTGCTGGCGCAGGACTTCGACGAGCGCGACCCGGCGGTCAAGGCGCTGCTCAGGCTGGCCATCGGCGCCTGCAAGGCGGAGGGCAAATACGTCGGTATCTGCGGCCAGGGCCCGAGCGACCACCCGGACTTCGCCCAGTGGCTGCAGGCCGAAGGCATCAGCTCGATTTCGCTCAACCCGGACTCGGTGGTGGACACCTGGCAGCTGCTGGCCTCCAGCCGATGACCGGATGACCGGATCACCGGTGCAGGAAAAAAGGCGGCGCTGGCCGCCTTTTTTGCGCCTGTTTTTTCCGTGTTTTTTCCGTAAGGCGGGGGTCAGTGCCTGGGGCACAATGGAACGCAAGGGCCTGGCCACGTACCACGCCCACCGCAAGAGGAGACACGCATGCTTGAAGGCCTGATCACACAACGCCTGGTGGCGCTGTTCGCTGCTGCGCTGGCACTGTTGAACTTCCCGCTGCTGGTCCTCTGGGACCACGACGCGCGCGTCCTGGGCCTCCCGCTGTTTCCGGCGGCCCTGTTCCTGATCTGGGCGCTGCTCATTGCGGTGCTGGCCTGGGTGGTCGAGCGCGGTCCGGGCACCGGCCAATCCACCGACGCATGACCGCGAGATCGATCCGATGAT
>PNMN01000245.1 GCA_013823655.1 Comamonadaceae bacterium
TCCAGGAACGGGTTGTCGTCGAGCATCTGCTCGACCTCCTGCGCCATCTCCAGCGTGGACAGCTGCAGCAGGCGGATCGACTGCTGCAACTGCGGCGTGAGCGCCAGGTGCTGCGAGACCCGCAGTGAGAGACTGGGTTTCATGGTCTGGCCTACATCCGGAAGTGTTCGCCGAGATAGACCCGGCGCACGTCCGGGTTCTCGACGATCTCGGCCGGCGTGCCGCTGGCCAGCACGTGGCCGTCGCTGATGATGTAGGCGCGGTCGCAGATACCCAGGGTCTCGCGCACGTTGTGGTCGGTGATCAGCACGCCGATGCCGCGGGCCTTGAGGAAACCGATGATGCGCTGGATCTCGATCACAGCGATCGGGTCGATGCCGGCGAAGGGTTCGTCGAGCAGGATGAAGCGCGGATTGGTGGCCAGCGCGCGCGCGATTTCGACCCGGCGTCGCTCGCCGCCCGAGAGCGCGGGCGCGGGCGAGTCGCGCAGGTGGTCCACGTGCAGGTCCTTGAGCAGGGCGTCGAGCCGCTGCTCGATGACGGGGTTGGTCAGGGTTTTGCCCGCTTCATCGTGCTGCAGTTCCAGCACGGCGCGCACGTTCTCGGCCACGCTGAGTTTGCGAAAGATGGAGGCTTCCTGCGGCAGGTAGCCCAGACCCAGGCGGGCACGGCGGTGGATCGGCAGGCGTTCGATGGCATGGCCGTCGAGCAGGATCTGCCCGGCGTCGCTGCGCAGCAGGCCCACCAGCATGTAGAACGACGTGGTCTTGCCCGCGCCGTTGGGGCCGAGCAGGCCCACCACCTCGCCTTTGTCCACCGCGAGCGACACATCTTTCACCACCTTGCGGCTGCCATAGGCCTTCTGCAGGCCACGGGCTTCGAGCCGACTGGGCGCCTGGGTGCTGGCGCGGCGGGGGTCGATCGGGGCTGCGTCTGCCGGGACGGGGCCGCTCATGGGCGACCCTCGCCCAGCTCGGTGCTGGGACGCAGCGGTGCCGGGCGGGCGGGCGGGGTGGCCGGGGCATCGGCCCGGGGCACCGGGGTGAGCATGGCGCGCACGCGGCCCAAGGGGTTGGCCGCCGTGTGGTTGCCGGCGCCACCGTCCACGCTGAAGGTGTCGTTGCCGCTGTTGTAGACGATCACGCTGCCCGTGGTTTCGTCGTTGAGCTGAGCGCCCTTGAAGCGGCGCAGCACGGCTTTGCCGATGAACTTCACCGTTTCGGCCTGGCTGTCGTATTCGATGCGATCGGCCTGGCCTTCGATGTGCTCGTCCAGGCCATCGCGCTTCTGACGGAACGACCCGGGCTTGCCGGTCACGGTGCCGAACTGGTTGCCCTGCGCGTCCTGCCGCACCTCGACCTGGGCCCCTCGGATCACGATGCTGCCCTTGGTGATGACGACGTTGCCGGTGAACACGCTGGTCTGCTTGGCGTCGTCGTAGCGCAGGCTGTCGGCCTCGGCGAAGAGCGGCTGGTTGCGGTCGGCCCGCTGGGCGTGGGCGCCACCGGCCAGCATCAAGCCGATCAGGCAGGCGGCCAGCAGGGGCCAGCGGCGGCAGAAAGAAGGGATGATGGGCATGGTTGAAAAGGGCACGAAACTTGCATTCATTGTAGCGGCGCGGGCTCTGCCACAAGGGGTTGACGTGGACCCGTGGCGCAATTTTTCCCACCCCCAGAGCGCAAAAAAACCCGCTCGCGGCGGGTTTTCTGGCGGCGGCACCGGGCTATGAGCGCAGCGCCGGGCCGTTCCCAAGCCAGCTCGCACCGCAGCCCGCAGGGCGAAGGTACTCCAGTGAGCACCGCCGGGCCGTTCCCAAGGCGCTCAGCCCCGCAGTGCGCAGCTCGGAGGGTAGTCCAGTGAGCGAAAGACGCTCAGCCCTTGCGGAGCTGGGCGATCAGTGCCTCGGCGATCTGCAGTGTGCGCGGGCCCTGGCCGGGAATGTAGAAGCGACCGGCCACGCCGAGCGCGGGCGTGCCTTCCACCTGGTAGGCTTCTTGCAGCAGGGTGGCCTTCCTGGCTTTGCCGACCACCGAAAACGAGCCGAACAGTTCGTTGAATTTCTTCATGTCCACACCCTGTTTGCCCATCCAGTCGTTGATGGTGGCGGGGTCGTTCAGGCGCACCTTGTCGACATGGAAAGCCCGGAACACTTTTTCGTGCAGTGCCTCGACCTGGCCCATGGCTTCGAGCGTGTAGTAGAGCTTTTGCATCGGCACAAAGGCCTCGCTGAACGCGACCGGAGCGCGGCGCACCACCACGTGGGCCGGCTTTTTTTGGGCCCAGGCAGAAAACAGCGGCTCGAAGTGGTAGCAGTGGATGCACGAGTAAGCGAAAAACTCGACCACCTCGATCTGGCCCGCCGGGGCGTCCACCGGAGCCGGTTTGCCCAGACGGATGAAATCTGTGCCTTCTTTCAGGCCCGCTGCCTGCGCCTGGGCGTTGAAGGGAGCCAGGGCAGCAGCGCCACCCGTGAGGGCGGTGGCACCAGCGGCCAGCAAGGAACGGGAGAAATCGCGGCGTTGCATGGGTTCAGACTCCAGGTGAGGGACTGCTTGGGCACGCGGCACGGTGAAATGGTTCCCGCGCCGCGCTGGGGTTGGTGTGGAATTCAGCGCTGGATGCGCACCAGCGCGGCTTCCACGCCACGGGTGTCGAGCTGGTCGCGGGTGGCCTCGGCCACGGCTTTGTTGTTGAACGGGCCCACGCGCACCCGGTAGACGGTGCGACCGGACTGCTCGCGCTCGCTGATGTCGGCGACCATGCCCAGCATGGCGAGTTTGGCGCGCTGCGCTTCGGCGTCTTCCGGCGACTTGAAGGCGCCGACCTGCACAAAGTAGGTGAACGGCTCCGCACCACCCGCCGCCGTGGCGCTGGCCGTGGTCGGCGTGCCCTGGCCCAGGCGCGAGTTGACCAGGTCCCCCAGCGGATCGGCGGCGGGCTTGGCAACGGTCTGGCCGCTGGAGGCGCTGGAGGCGCTGGCCGCGGGCGGGGGCGGCAAGGGCTGGCCATCGGCCGGAGGCACGCTGATGGCACCGGTGTCGGTGCCTGCGACCGTGCTGGGCAAAGGTGCGGGATTGCCGGCCAGCTGGGCGTTGGGGTTCCAGCCCTTGTTGCGTTCGGCTTCTTCAATGTCCTGCGCGGGCTTGCGCGACACGCTGCGGTCCACGAACGGCACCGGCACGCGGGTGACGTACACCGCCACCGACAGCGCAATGCCCAGCCCCACGAGCAGGCCCACCACGAAGCCGACGAGGGTGCCGCCGTGGTGTTTGTGCGCCTGCAATGACAGTTGTTTCATATCGGTTGTCCGCTTCACATCTTTTGCGGGGCGCTCACGCCCAGCACCGCCAGGCCATTGTGCAACACCTGTGCGGTGGCTTTGACCAGCGCCAGGCGGGCGAGCTTGACCGCCTCGTCGTCCACCAGGATGCGCTCGGCGTCGTAGTAGCTGTGGTAGCTGGCGGCCAGCTCGCGCAGGTAGAAGGTGACGTCGTGCGGCGCGAAATCGCGCGCGGCATCGCGCAGCATGGCGGGGTACCTGGCCAGCAGCAGCATCAGCGCCTGCGCGGCCGGGCTGTCCAGCGCCGAGAGATCGGCGTCTTGCAGCGTGGCCGCATCGCCGCCCCACGAAGCCAGCACCGAACAGATGCGCGCATGGGCGTACTGCACGTAATAGACCGGGTTGTCGTTGTTCTTCTGCACCGCCAGGTCGACGTCGAAGGTGTATTCGGTGTCGGGCTTGCGGCTGAGCAGGAAGAAGCGCACCGCGTCCTTGCTGGT
>PNMN01000246.1 GCA_013823655.1 Comamonadaceae bacterium
GCATCCAGCGCCTGGCCCGCCGCGTTTTTGGCTTCCGCCAGGTAGGCCTGCAGACCGGCGGCGGATGCGTCGCCGATGCCGATGTAGGGAAACGGATCGATCACGTACACCCCCACGATCTCTGCCCCCTGGCTCTTGGCGAGCTGGGCCGCGGTGTTGGCGGCTTTCTGGGCGATGTCAGAGCCGTCGGTGGGCACGAGGATTCTTTTGAACATGGCGGGTCTCCTGGTGGGTGAAAGCGTGTTGCGCTCGGTCTGCGAACTCTGCAGGACTGGTTGTGCCCAGTTTAGCCAAGCAGGCCGCAGACGCCATGCGCCGGATCAAGAAAGGCGCGTTCAACGTCGCACGCCCACCGGCCAGGTCGCCGCAGCGGCCCAGGCACCGGTCTGGAACCAGGCATCGCCGTCCAGGCAGGCGCGCAACATGGGCAGCGCGTCCTGGCCCCAGAACAGGCGAGCATCCAGCGCCAGCGTGGGCACGCCGAACACGCCGGCGGCCAGCGCCGCCTCGGTGTTGGCGCGCAGGCGCTGTTTCACGGTTTCACCGTCCGCTGCAGCCCAGGGTTTCTGGCGCTGGGCCATGTGCTCCTGCAGCAGCGCCTGCAACGCGGCCAGGCGCTGCGGCGCCACCGCATCGCCGCCGCCGTGCCACACGTGGTGAAACAACTGCTCGGTCACGTAGCGGTTGGTCTCACCGGGTGCATCTTCAGTGGCGGTGGCCAGGCCCAGGCGCAGCAGCGCCAGCGGGTTGAAGGGGTGCGCCGCCGGCAGATCCAGCCGCACGCCGTGGTGGTGGCCCAGCCACTGCACCTGGCGGTAGGTCCAGTCGCGCTTGCCCGGTATCTCGGCCGGGCCGAGCTGGCCGTGCGCCTTGAGCAGCGCGGCAAACAGCACCGGCCGGTAGCGCACCTGCACGCTCAGGCCCAGCAGCGCCGTCGGCAGGCGCTCGAAAGCCAGGTGCGCGTAGGGCGAGATCGGGTCGTACCAGAAAGTGATGTCGTGCACGGTGTGGGTGTTCATGCGGTCCTCTCAGCCTCTGGCGCTGGCTTGGCGTGCCTCGATGCGCGCCCAGATCACCAGCTTGTCGGCATCGGACAGCGCGCTCCAGGCGGCGATTTCCTGCAGGGTGCGGTAGCAACCCTTGCAACGGCTGCGGCGCTCGTCCAGTTCGCAGATCGACACACAGGGCGAAGGCACGCCGATGCCCGGGTGGCGCTCACGCGCGTCGCGCAGGTTGATCAGCGGTTCATCCATGGGGCAGAGAGGTCATGTCGTGCTATCCGGGTTGGGCTGACGCACTCTTGAGTGGTTTCACCAAGTCGCTCCTGCACGTGACCTGACTGAAAGCCCCAGCCACTCCCGGTGACGACGGCTGCAGCCAGGTTGAAAAGACGCATGTGACATGCGAAGCGAGTGTAGCCGTGGCGCCCAAGGTTCGAACTGGGCCGCCCAGCATCCCGGCCGGCGGGCACGCATTGGGCCAGCCCTGGCAGCCGTCCGGTTTCATTCGCCCACCCAAGGTTCGCCCGTCTCTGGGGCGGGGGTATAGTCCTCTTGCTTTGCGGGGCCCCACCCCCTGTTTCACCGCTCTGACCACCGTTGGCCGCAAGGAGGCTCCATGCGCAAGCTGTTCAAACCCCTGTCCACCTGGGCGCTGGCCCTGCTGCTGGTCTCTGGCCTCAGCGGCTGCGGCTACAACGACTTCCAGCGGCTCGATGAACAGAGCAAGTCCGCCTGGTCCGAGGTGCTGAACCAGTACCAGCGCCGCGCCGACCTGATTCCCAACATCGTGGCCACCGTCAAGGGCGAAGCCAGCTTCGAGCAGGAAACCCTCACCAAAGTGATCGAGGCGCGCTCCAGGGCGACGGCGATCCAGATGACGCCGGAGATGGTGAACGACCCGGCGGCAATGGCCAAATTCCAGGCCGCGCAGGGCGAAGTGGGCAGCGCCCTGAGCCGCCTGATGGTGGTGGTGGAGCAGTACCCCAACCTGAAGGCCAACCAGGGCTTCAGCGACCTGCGGGTGCAGCTCGAAGGGACCGAAAACCGCATCACGGTGGCGCGCAACCGCTACATCCAGACCGTGCAGGAGTACAACGTGCTCACCCGCAGCTTCCCCACCAACCTCACCGCCATGGTCTTCAGCTACGCGCCCAAGGCCAACTTCACGGTGCAGAACGAGGCCGCCATCTCGGCCCCGCCCACGGTGGACTTCAACAAGCAATGACCGCCCGGTCCGGCGTGCTGCGGCCCTGGCTGGCGCTGCTCGGCCTGTGGCTGTCTGCCACGATGGCGCTGGCCCAGGGCGTGCTGCCCCTGCCCGAACTGCGCGCACGGGTGATGGACCAGACCGGCACGCTGGACGCCGCCAGCGTCGCGGCCATCGAGGCCCAGCTCGCCGCGTTCGAGCAGAGCAGGGGCTCGCAGGTGGTGGTGCTGATGGTCGCCACCACCGCCCCCGAAGACATTGCCGATTACACCCAGCGCCTGGGCGATGCCTGGAAGATTGGCCGCAAGGACGTCGGCGATGGCGTGCTGTTTGTGATTGCCAAGGACGACCGGCGCCTGCGCATCTCGCCCGCAAAAACGCTGGAAGGTGCGATCCCGGACCTGATCGCCAGCCGCATCATCGAACAGGTGGTGAAACCTGCTTTCCGCAACAACGACTACGCGGGCGGCATCCAGGCCGGGGTGGACCAGATCCTGGCCCGCATCAGCGGCGAAGCCCTGCCGCTGCCGGGCGAAGGCACACCGCCTGCGGCCGGATTTGAACCCATGGATCTGCTGATCTTTGCGGTGTTCGCCGTGCCCATTCTGTCGGGCGTGTTGCGCGGCCTCTTCGGCAACAAGCTGGGCGCCTTGCTCACCGGTGCGGGCGCTGGGGGTCTGGCCTGGTTGATCACCTCGGTGCTGTGGATCGCCATCGGCGTCGGCCTGCTGGGCCTGCTGGCCGCCCTCTTCCTGCAGATGCTGCCGGCAGCACCGGTGCGATCGCGCCGCAGCGGCGGCTGGGGCGGATCCGGCGGCGGCTTTGGCGGCGGCGGAGGTTGGGGTGGCGGCGGAGGTGGCGGATTCAGCTCCGGCGGCGGCGGCAATTTTGGCGGCGGCGGCGCCTCAGGGAGTTGGTGAACCGGACATGAACAAGCTCACCCGCCTTCTCAAGCACCGCTGGCTCGATGCATCCGACACCCGCCGCGCCGTGCCCGACGACATGGCACAGCGCCTGTCGCAGCGCATCGCCGCCAGCGAAGGGCGCCACAGCGGCGAAGTGCGCCTGTGCATCGAAGCCGCCTTGCCGCTCGGTGATCTGTGGCGCATCGGCCCCGCTGCGCCGCTGAAAACCGTGGTGCGCGAACGCGCCATCCGCTGGTTCGCTCGCCTCGGCGTCTGGGACACCGAGCAGAACAACGGCGTGCTGATCTACCTGCTGCTGGCCGAACACGCCATCGAGTTCGTGGCCGACCGGGCGCTGGCCCGGCGCGTGGACACCGCGCAATGGCAGGCCATCGTGGACCGGCTCGGTCAGCGGCTGCACAGCGGCGAATTCGAAGACGGGCTGACCCAGGCGCTGGAGGAAGTCTCGGCCCTGCTGGTGCGGCACTTTCCGGCCGAACCCGGCGCTGTGAACAGCAACGAATTGCCCGACGCGGTGGTGCGGACCTGAAGCCCCGAGCGAACGGGATCCGCTGCGCTGCGGCGCTTATTCCATTTCCCAATCATCCGTGTCGTTGTTGCTTCGCCTTGCCGTGCTGTAGCACTGTCTGCGGCTTCGCGT
>PNMN01000247.1 GCA_013823655.1 Comamonadaceae bacterium
AGGGCGGTTACCAACTGCTGGCCCAGGTGCAGCGCGGCGAGCGCAGCGCAGAAAGCCTCATCACCACGCTGGAGCACGCCGGGCTGCGCGGCCTGGGCGGTGCCGGGTTTCCGGCAGGGCGCAAGTGGCGCATCGTTCGCGACCAGCCCGCGCCCCGGCTCATGGCCGTCAACATCGACGAGGGTGAGCCCGGCACCTTCAAAGACCGCTGGTACCTGGAACGCGACCCCCACCGCTTTCTGGAGGGCATGTTGGTGGCCGCCAGCGTGGTGGGCTGCGAGGCCATCTACATCTACCTGCGCGACGAATACCAGGTGCCGCGCCGCATTTTGCAAACGGCGCTGGCCGAGTTGGCGGCCTGGGCACCCCATCTGCCCGCGGGCCTGCCCCGCATCGAATTGCGCCGGGGCGCAGGCGCCTACATCTGCGGCGAAGAGTCCGCCATGATTGAGAGCATTGAAGGCAAGCGCGGCGAGCCCCGGCTGCGCCCGCCCTATATTGCCCAAAAGGGGCTGTTTGGCCGCCCCACGCTGGAGCACAACTTCGAGACCCTGTACTGGGTGCGCGAGATCGCCGAGCGCGGGGCTGACTGGTTTGCGTCGCAGGGCCGAAACGACCGGCGCGGCCTGCGCAGTTTCAGCGTCAGTGGCCGGGTGAAACAGCCCGGGGTCAAACTCGCCCCTGCGGGCATCACGCTGCGTGAACTCATCAACGAACACTGCGGCGGCATGGCCGAGGGCCACACGCTCTACGCCTACCTGCCCGGCGGGGCCAGTGGCGGCATCTTGCCCGCCGCGCTGGCCGATGTGCCGCTGGACTTCGACACCCTGCAGCCCCACGGCTGCTTCATTGGCAGCGCGGCGGTGGTGGTGCTGAGCCAGGCCGACCGCGCCCGCGACGCCGCCCTGAACGCCATGCGGTTCTTCGCCCACGAAAGCTGCGGCCAGTGCACCCCTTGCCGTGTGGGCACAGCCAAAGCCAGCACCCTGATGCAAGCGCCGGAGTGGGACGAAGCCACTCTGCAAGATCTGGGACAAGTGATGGCCGACGCCAGCATCTGCGGCCTGGGCCAGGCCGCGCCCAACCCGCTGCAATGTGTGCTGACCTATTTCCCCCACGAGGTGGGCGTGGCGCCCTCTGCAGCCACACCCGCCGCCGGAGACCCCGCATGAACGCCGTGTTGTCTGCCCCCGCCGCCACCGGCACCGATGTCGCACTGCCAGGCATTCCGCGGCCCGGTACCCACCGCCCCGGCCCTGCGCCCGGCGGCGCCGATGTGCAACTCACGCTGGACGGCCACCCCGTCACCGCCCAAGCGGGCGAAACCATCCTGCAACTGGCCGACCGCCTGGGTGTGGCCATTCCCCGCCTGTGCGCCACCGACGGGCTGCGCCCCGATGGCAACTGCCGCGCCTGCGTGGTGGAAATTGAAGGCGAACGCACCCTGGCCGCCAGCTGCTGCCGCACCGTGGCCGACGGCATGGCCGTGCACGCCCACAGCCTGCGCGCCCGCCGCAGCCAGGACATGGTGCTGGAGCTGCTGCTGGCCGACATGCCCGATGTGGGGCATGGCCAACACCGCGCGGCGGTGGTGCCATCGGCCCCGCAGGCCAACGACCAGCCCCATGGCGAGCTCAGCCAGTGGGCCAACCACTTGGGCGTGAGCGTGCGCCCGGCGTTGGCGGCGTTGCGCCGCGACGCCGTGACCCCCGATGTGTCGCACCCCGCCATGGCGGTGAACCTGGATGCCTGCATCCAATGCACCCGCTGCGTGCGCGCCTGCCGCGAAGAGCAGGTCAACGACGTCATCGGCATGGCCCACCGGGGCGCACACACCCAGGTGGTGTTTGACCTGGCCGACCCCATGGGCGCCAGCAGTTGCGTGGCCTGCGGCGAATGTGTGCAGGCCTGCCCCACGGGGGCGCTGAGTGTGAAGTTGCCAGTGACCCAGGCCGCTGAGCCAACTGAGCCAACCCCGGCACCCGCCCTGCGCCCCGTGGACAGCGTGTGCCCTTTTTGCGGTGTGGGCTGCCAGCTCACTTATCAGGTGCAAGACGACGCACCTGCGACGACCACGACCTCCACGGCCACCGCCACCGCGGAGGCCGCCACCCCCGCCGCCCGCATCGTGCGCGTGGACGGCCGCAACGGCCCGGCCAACGCCGGTCGGTTGTGCGTCAAGGGCCGCTTCGGGTTCGACTACATCCACCACCCCGACCGACTCACCACACCGCTCATTCGCCAAGCCGGTGTGGCCAAAGATCCGGCGCACCTGCTGAACCCGCCGCACTGGAGCGAGGTGTTCCGCCCCGCCACCTGGAGCGAGGCGCTGGACCTGGCCGCCGGGGGCTTGAAGCGCCTGCGCGAACAGCACGGCCCCCAAGCCCTGGTGGGCTTTGGCTCGGCCAAGGGCAGCAACGAAGAAGCCTATTTGTTCCAGAAACTGGTGCGCGTGGGTTTTGGCAGCCACAACGTGGACCACTGCACCCGGCTGTGCCACGCCTCCAGCGTGGCGGCGCTGCTCGAAGGCGTGGGCTCGGGCGCGGTCAGCAACCCCGTGGCCGATGTGGAACAGGCCGAGCTGATCTTCATCATCGGCTCCAACCCCACGGCCAACCACCCCGTGGCCGCCACCTGGATGAAGAACGCCGCCCAGCGCGGTGCGCGCATTGTGCTGGCCGACCCCCGGCGCACCGACATCGCCCGCCACGCCTGGCGCATGCTGCAGTTCCGCGCCGACACCGACGTGGTGCTGCTCAACGCCATGCTTTACACCGTGTTCGACGAAGGCCTGGTCAACCACGCCTACGTGGCCGCGCATGTGGACAACGCCGAGGCCGTGCGCCAGGCGGTGCAGGCCTTCCGCCCCGAGGACGTGGCAGCGGTGTGCGGCATTGCCGCGCCCACCATCCGCGAGGTGGCCCGGGCCTACGCCACCAGCCGCGCCGCCATCACCCTGTGGGGCATGGGTGTGAGCCAGCACATCCACGGCACCGACAACGTGCGCGCCCTCATTGCCCTGGCCACGCTCACCGGCCAGATGGGCCGCCCCGGCACCGGCCTGCACCCCTTGCGCGGCCAGAACAACGTGCAGGGTGCCAGCGACGCTGGCTTGATACCCATGATGTTCCCCAACTACCAGCGCGTGACCGACCCTGCGGTGCGCGAGTGGTTTGAGGGCTTTTGGGGCACACCGTTGTCCGCAGAATCGGGCCTGACCGTGGTGGAAGTGATGCACCAGGCCCTGGCCGACGAGGCCGACCCGCGCAAGGTGCGTGGCCTCTACGTCATGGGCGAAAACCCCGCCATGAGCGACCCCGACTTGAACCACGCCCGCCATGCCCTGGCCAGCCTGGACCACCTGGTGGTGCAAGACCTGTTTTTGACCGAAACCGCCTGGCTGGCCGACGTGGTGCTGCCGGCCAGCGCCTGGCCCGAGAAGTGGGGCACCGTCAGCAACACCGACCGCACCGTGCAACTGGGCCGCCAGGCCTTGCCGCCGCCCGGCGATGCCAGGGCCGATCTGTGGATCATCCAGCAACTGGCTGAGCGCCTGGGCCGTGCTGATGGGCAGCCCATGGGTTGGAGCTACGGTGGCTTGGACGGTGGTGAAAGCGTGTACTTTGGCGTGGAGCAGGTGTACGACGAAATGCGCCAGGCCATGCACGAGGCCATTGGGGGCATCACCTGGCCACGGCTGCTGCGCGACGGCGCGGTGACCTACCCCTGCCTGAGCGAAGACGACCC
>PNMN01000248.1 GCA_013823655.1 Comamonadaceae bacterium
TGAGGGCGCTACCGACCCGATTGAGCCGCCCGGGAGCGCGCTGGCGGCGTTGCTCCTCCTTGCGGGCAGCAGCCCGCTGCGTCGTCGCGCCTGGCCAGCCCACCCCCGGGCAGCCCACTCGGGCCCGTCCAACTGCGGTTTCTAGGTTGAAGTTTTCCCGTGCTGCGATCCGCCCCAGCGGCTCGCAGGCACAATGCGGCTCCCTGGGCCATCCAGCGGGTTCACGCCCCTGGCCATACCCCGAGCACCGCATGAAACTCGTCATCCACCACCATACCCTTTTCCGCTACAGCCAGCCGCTGCTCTACACGGTGCAGACGCTGCACCTGTGGCCGGTCAGCAGCGCCTGCCAGACCGTGGAGCACTGGGAGATTCGCGCCCCCGGCGCGCTGCACGCCCAGCCCGATTCCGAAGGCAACCGCGTGCACAGCTTCAGCCTGGTGGCCCGGCCCGAGCAGAACCTGCGCGAAAACAGCATTTCGGCCATGGGCACGGTGGTGACGCACGGTGTGTCCGAGTTCACCGACCCGCCGACACTGCCGCATCCCTCGTTCTATTTGCGTTCCACGCCGCTGGCCGAACCGCACCCGCGCATGGCCATGTGGGCCTTGCACACCGTGCCCGCTTTGATGGCGGCGCGTGCGCGCGGCGAGCGGCCCGGCGTGGCCGACCTGCTGGCCCTGGCCAGCGCCGTGGCACACAAGGTGCAGTACCGCAAAGGCAGCACCGGCGTGGAGACCACCGCGCTCGAAGCCTTTGACTGGGAACTCGGCGTGTGCCAGGACCAGGCCCATGTGATGGTGGCGGTGTGCCGCAGCATCGGCCTTCCCGCGCGTTACGTGAGCGGTTACTTCTACGCCGCCAACGAGCCCGACCTCGCCAGCCACGCCTGGGCCGACGTCTGCCTCGATCCGGTCAACCGCCGCTGGATCAGCCTGGACGTGACCCACCGCTGCCCCACCGATGAGCGCCACATCCGCCTGGCCGCCGCCACCGACTACACCGCCTGCCTGCCGATCAAGGGGGTGCGCCGGGGCGGTGGCGAGGAGGTGATGGCGGTGGACGTGCGCATCGGACCCTGGGCCTGAACCACCATCCGCCCGGTACCGGTCAGTGGGCCGAGGGGCTTCCGCCCGCAAGAGGCTGAGTTATTGGCGGTCGGTTGGTCGCAGGCGTTCCAGCAGCCGTCGGTTGCGGCTGCGGCGGATGTACCAGATCCACACGAAGCTGGTGAGGACATAGGTCGTCAGGCCTCCGACGCAGGCGAACAGCGCCAGCCCCACCACCAGCGGCTTGCCGGCATTGGTCGTCCAGTCCCAGGCGGCGGCGAGACGTTCACCCCAGGTCGGTTCGACCACGTCCAGCGGCACGCTGGGCGCGGTTTCCAGGGCTTTGCCGGATGGCGACCCCCCGTCGATGCCCAGCACGAATTGCCCGGTCTTGTAGGCCGCGTAATACACCGGTCCAAAAGTCACGGGGTTGGTCACCAGGGTGCTGGTCACGGCCATGGGCAGGTTGGCGCGCAAGATCACGGCAGCGGCGGCCGAGAGGGGAATCTGCGCGACCGGAATGAGCAGACCAAAGAAGATGCCCAAGGCCAGGCCCAGCGCGATCCCCTTGCGGCTGAAGTGCCACAGGTGAGGATGGTGCAGTGCCGGACCCAGCCAGCGCAGCCAGCGGTTGCTGCGGACAGACTCGGGGCTGGGCAACCATTGGCGAAGGCGTTGTTTCATGCAGAACGGTGGTGGCGGGGGCGCTGAGCTTGGGGCGTGCACAGACGAAGCCGTGGCCCGTGCTGGGGATGGCGCCGGTGTGTCCGGATTATCCGGGATTGTTCAGCCGGGTGTGCAAGCTGGTGCAGGATGCTGGTGACGCTCGCCGTTTGAGCGCAGGCACTTTGCACCACAAATGTCTGACAGGCTCGACAGGCTCCCGACCTTCGACTCAAACCCAAAAAATCGTTCAGCCTCTGACACGCCGTTACAGGCTTTGCGCCCAGCTTCACCCCGGCTTCACACCGCGCCGGGATAATTCGGTCCCATGTATGGTTCCTCCGTGCGCCGCGCGATCACCGCGCTGGCCATCGTCCCCGTCGTGGTCTTGTTGGCCACCCCATCCGCATCCGATGCCGCGTTGATCGATCTGCCGCCGATCGACCGCATCGTTCAATACAGCCCCAAGCTGCCGCTGCAGGTGTTCACCGCCGATGGCGTCGAGCTGGCGCAGTTCGGCACCGAACGGCGCGACTACGTGCCGCTGGCCCGCACCCCCAAGCTGCTGCAGGACGCGGTGCTGGCCATCGAGGACACACGCTTTCGCGAACACGGCGGCGTGGACCCCAAGGGCATGGCGCGCGCCGCGCTGGCCATGCTCACCGGTGGCCGCAAGCAGGGCGCCAGCACCATCACCCAGCAACTGGTGCGCACCATGCTGCTCACGCGCGAGTTCACCGTGGAGCGCAAAGCCAAAGAAATCTGGCTGGCGCTCAAGGTCGAGGAAGCGCTGCCCAAAGACCGCATCCTGGAGATCTACCTGAACGAGATCTTCCTGGGTCAGCGCGCTTACGGGTTCTCTGCGGCGGCAAAAACCTACTTCGGCAAGCCGATGGACAAGCTCTCCATCGCCGAGACCGCCATGCTCGCCGGTCTGCCGCAGAACCCCTACTACGCCAATCCGGTGGCCAACTTCGAGCGCGCGGTGGCGCGCCAGCGCGTGGTGCTGGACCGCATGCGCACCGTCGGCGTCATCAACGACGCGCAGCTGGCCGCGGCCCGGGCAGAAAAACTCACCATCCGCACGCCCGGCCTGCGCAGCGTGGACGCCGCCCATGTGGCCGAAATGGCGCGCCGCGTGGTGGTGGAGCGCTTTGGTGAAAGCGCCTACTCCAACGGCCTGAAGGTCTACACCGCCCTGCGCTCGACCGACCAGCGCGCCGCCCACGCCGCCTTGCAGCGCGGCGTGCTGGCGCAAGACCGGCGCCAGCCCTGGCGCGGACCCGAAGCGCACGAAGACCTGCCCAGCGGCGACGGCCCGGACCTGGAGCGCGCTGCGGCCGCTGCGCTGAAAGACATCCGCGACGACGACCTGCTGCGCTCGGCCATCGTGCTGGCGGCCAGTGCCAGAGAGGTGCGGGCCCAGCTGGCCAGCGGCGAGACGGTCCGCATCAGCGGCGAAGGCCTGAAGTGGGCCCAGCCCGCCCTGTCGCCCAAGGCCAAGGACGCCCTGAAAATCCGCCGCGGCTCGGTGTTGCGGCTGGTGCAGAACGGCAAGACCTGGTCGATCTCGCAATGGCCCGAGACCGAAGCCGCCCTGGTGGCGCTGGACACCCGAACCGGCCGGGTGCGCGCCCTGGTGGGCGGTTTCGACTTCACCCGCCAGCCCTTCAACCACGTGACCCAGAGCTGGCGCCAGCCGGGCTCCACCATCAAGCCGCTGCTGTATTCGGCGGCGCTGGAAGAGCGCGTGATGCCCGCCACCCTGGTGGACGATCTGCCCTTCACCGCGCCCAACGGCTGGAGCCCCGGCAACAGCGGCGGCGCCAGCGCGGGTGGCCCCATCACCCTGCGCGAAGCGCTGGCGCGCTCCAGCAACCTGGTGAGCGTGCGCCTGCTGCAGCACACCGGCACGCAGCGCGGACGCGACTGGTTGGGCCGCTTCGGGCTGGACGTGGCCAGGCAGCCCGACAACCTGACGCTGGCGCTGGGCACCGGGCAGGT
>PNMN01000249.1 GCA_013823655.1 Comamonadaceae bacterium
GGGCTGCTCGACGATGAACTCCACCGTGCCCGCGCCGACGTAGTTCACCGCCTTGGCCGCCGCCACCGCAGCGGCGCCCATCTGCGCGCGCAGCTCGGGCGTCATGCCGGGTGCGGGCGCTTCTTCCAGCACCTTCTGGTGGCGCCGCTGCACCGAGCAGTCGCGCTCGAACAGGTAGACGCAGTTGCCGTGCCTGTCGCCGAACACCTGGATCTCGATGTGGCGCGGGCGCTGGGCGTATTTCTCCACCAGCACGGCGTCGCTGCCGAAGCTGTTGATGGCCTCACGTTGGCACGACGCGAGCGCAGCGGCAAAGTCTTCAGCCCGCTCCACCGCGCGCATGCCTTTGCCACCGCCGCCCGCGCTGGCCTTGATCAGCACCGGGTAGCCGATGCGGTCGGCCTCGCGCTGCAGCAGCGCCGGGTCCTGGTCGGCGCCGTGGTAGCCCGGCACCAGCGGCACGCCGGCGCTTTCCATCAGCCGCTTGGACTCGGCCTTCAGCCCCATGGCCTGGATGGCGCTGGCGGGCGGGCCGATGAACACCAGGCCGGCCTCGGCGCAGGCATTGGCAAAGGCTTCGTTTTCGCTCAGAAAGCCGTAGCCGGGGTGGATCGCCTGCGCGCCGGTGGCCTGGGCGGCGTCGAGGATGCGCTGCCACTGCAGGTAGCTGTCTTTCGGCGCGCTGCCGCCGATGTGCACCGCCTCGTCGCAAGCGGCCACGTGCTTGGCGCTGGCGTCGGCGTCGGAATACACGGCCACGGTGCGCACACCCAGGCGGCGGGCGGTGGCGGCAACGCGGCAGGCGATTTCACCGCGGTTGGCGATCAGTATCTTGTTAAACATGGGTAACTCCCGCAGTGAAATCGCCTGCACACGCTGCGCGTGCCATGCAATGTGATGAAACGTCCGCTATGCGGCCGTTTTCGCCTCGATTCGCAATCAGGATTTTTTTGAACATGCAGGGCCTCAAGCGGTGGCAGAAGAAAACAGGGATTGCGCACGGCGCAGCACCGCACGCAGGAAACGGGACAGCGTCCAGGTGACGAACCACATCAGCAGCACGGCCACCACGGCCACACCGGCAAAAATCAGCGGCTCGTTCGCGGCCAGCCAGACGATGCCGATCACCAGCCCGTCTTCCACCAGGCTCATGGCCACGTTGGAAAACGGTTCGGGCGAGGTGTTGATGGCGGCGCGCGTGGTGGTCTTGGCGGCCTGCGCGGTGGCCGCCAGGCTGCCGCCCAGCAGCGCGCCGACGATGGCCATGGTGCCGCTGTCAGCCCCCAGCGCCCCGGCGGCCAGCGCGGCACCGGCGGGGATGCGGATCACGCTGTTGACCATGTCCCACAGCGAATCCAGGCCCGGGATCTTGTCGGCAAAGAACTCCACGAACAGCAGCGCGCCGCTGGTGGCCAGCAGCGCCGGGTGCTGCAAGACCTGCAGGCCTTCGGGCAGCGGCATCCAGCCGATCCAGCCCGCGAGGCCGACGACGAACACCACCGCGTAGAGCCGGAATCCGCTGGCCCAGCCGAGCGCGGCGGCCAGCGCCAGCAGGCCGGGCATGTCCAGCTGGCTGGCGGCGGCGCTCGCGCCCTCGACCACCTGGGCGCCCACCACACCACCGAGTTGCACGCCCACATCGGCCGCCTGCTGGCCAGCCTGGGCGCCAAAGCCCCTGAGCCATTCGACCAAAGACGTCCAGATGCTGTCCATGCGCGGTCCTCCTGAAGTGGAAGGGCCAGATTACCCCGCCAGCCAGGCGGGTTTGCGCTTCTGCAGAAAAGACGCCACCCCTTCGCGACCTTGTTCACTCGCGCGGATGTCGGCGATGCCTTGCACCGTGGCGGCGATCAGCGTCGCGTCGATGGCGCGTTCGGCCACGTCCTGCAGCAGCCGCTTGCAGGCGCGCACGGCGGCCGGGCTGGCGCCCGCCAGCGCCTGCGCCAGTTCATTCACCTTCGCGTCCAGCGCGTTGCTGCCTTCGTCAGCGTCCACCAGCTCGTGCACGAAGCCGATGCGGTGCGCCTCTTCGGCGCTGAAGCGCTCGGCGGTGAGAAAGTAGCGGTGCGCAGCGCGCGCGCCCATGGCGCGGATCACGTAGGGGCTGATGGTGGCCGGGATCAGCCCCAGCTTGACCTCGCTCAGGCAGTAGGTGGCGGTGCGCACGCTGACCGCCATGTCGCAGGCCGCGACCAGACCCATGCCGCCCGCGAACACATCGCCCTGCACCGCAGCAATCGTCGGCTTGGGGCATTCGTAGATGGCTTTCAACATGGCGGCGAGCTGCCCCGCATCGGCCACGTTTTCTTCGCGCGTGTAGTCGGCCATGCGGCGCATCCAATTCAGGTCGGCGCCGGCGCAGAAGGCCGGTCCCACGGCGGCCAGCACCACGGCGCGCACGTCGTCACGCTGGCCCACGGCTTCAAACGCGGCCTTGAGTTCCTGGATCACGGCGTCGTTGAAGGCGTTGCGCAGCTCGGGGCGGCAAAGCGTGATGCGGGCGATGCGGTCTTGCACCGAAACGGTCAATGCGGCCATGTGTCCAGCCCTCCCAGGGTTTTGAGCGATTCGAAGTCCGCATCGCGGTGCAGCAGCGCGTGGCCGTGGGTGATGCAGTAGCTGGCGAGCAGCACGTCGATGGGGCTGCGCACGGTGCGGCCTGTTCGGCGCAGCCGCTGGTACAGCGTGGCGGCCTGCAAGGCGTTGTCCAATCCACCAATCTCCACCACTTCCAGCGCCAGCAAAAGGTCGCGTGCCCGGGACTGCGCGGCGGTCGCTGAGAAACCTCGCACCACCTCGAACACCACGAGGTCGGCCACACCAATGTCCGGCGGGCCGTCCTTGCCTGACAGCCACCGCCTGAGCTGTTCGGTTTGTGGGTTGTTGGTGCCCCGAAAGTGATCGATGAGCACGCTGGAGTCCACCAGGATCATGACGCCTTGCTCCGCTTGCCGGGCTTGGCGCGAGTCTCAGTGGCTCGGGGGGACTTCGCTTTGGCTGCGGGCTTGACCGAATAGCTGGCGGCGGGCTCCTGGACCGCAGCTTCAAGCGGCTCCCTCCCTTCACGCGCTTTCGCCCAGGCTTCGTCTGAATCGTCCCAGAACAAGGTGCCGCGTGCAGCCAACAAGGCAGCGTAGGCCTTCTTCCGTTTGAGCAGGCGCAAGCCCTCTTCCACCGCCTCGCGCTTGGTCTTGAAATCGCCACTGGCCATCACGTCGGCCATGAGCTTGTCGTCGATCACGATGTTGGTCCGCATGAGGAACCCCTTTCAATGTGTATTAATTTTGTAAATCATACACATCACATGCGGAAAAGTCCAAACCTGGTCTCCGGGATGGGCGCGTTCAGCGAGGCGCTCAGCCCCAGCGCCAGCACACGGCGCGTGTCGGCCGGGTCGATCACGCCGTCGTCCCACAGGCGGGCGGTGGCGTAGTAGGGGTGGCCCTGCACCTCGTACTGCTCCTTGATCGGCGCCTTGAACGCGGCTTCTTCTTCGGCGCTCCACTGGCCGCCCTTGGCCTCGATGCCGTCGCGCTTGACGGTGGCCAGCACGCTGGCGGCCTGCTCGCCACCCATCACGCTGATGCGCGCGTTCGGCCACATCCAGAGGAAGCGCGGGCTGTAGGCGCGGCCGCACATGCCGTAGTTGCCGGCGCCGAAGCTGCCGCCGAT
>PNMN01000250.1 GCA_013823655.1 Comamonadaceae bacterium
TGGGTGGCGTGGGGTGCTTTTTGGGTGCGCCGCCCGGCACGGTCTTGCCCTCCAGCCAGCGCTCATAGCCTTCGAGCCAGTTGGCATCGCGCAGCCGCAGGTTCTCGTGGCTGATGCGCTGGCTGCGCGTGAGCAGCGAGTAGCTGAACTGCTCGATCTCCATGCCGGTGTAACGGTCCACGTGCTCGAACCACTCGGTGGAGTTGCGCGCGGCGTTCTGGATCTTCAGCACCTCGACGCTGCGGCGCGCCTCGTAGCCCTGCAGCACGGTGGCCATGTCGGCGCCCGCGTTCTTCGAGAACTCGTCGGCCAGGTCGATCGCGTCTTCGAGCGCCAGCTTGGTGCCGCTGCCGATGGAGAAGTGGGCCGTGTGGGCGGCGTCGCCCATCAGCACGATGGGAACACGTCGGAAGGGATCCGGCGCCGGGCCGCCCCAAGCCGGATCAGCCCCCTCGGGGGGCAGCGACCCGCGCAGCGGCGGAGCGTGGGGGCGAATGTCTTGCCAATGCACCCAGGTGTTGCAGATCACGCGCGGGAAGCGAATCCAGTTGGCCGAGCCGCGCAGGTGCTGGGCGTTGCTGATCAGGGCATTGCCATCCAGGTACTTGGCGAACAGCTTCTCGCAGAAAGCGATGCCTTCGTCCTGGCTCATGTCTTCAATGCCGTGCGCCTTCCACACCGCCTCGGGCGTTTCGACGATGAAGGTCGAGGTGTCGGCGTCGTACTGGTAGGCGTGGGCCTGGAACCAGCCATGCTCGGTCTGTTCGAAGGCGAAGGTGAAGGCGTCAAACGTCTTCTTGGTGCCCAGCCAGACGAAGCGGCACAGCCGGGTGTCGATGTCGGGCTGGTAGGTGCTCTCGTAGCGCGTGCGGATGCGGCTGTTCAGGCCGTCGCTGGCGATCACCAGGTCGGCGTTGTGCTGTGCGGCCAGCGCCTGGTCGTCGGTCACATCGGTTTCGAACACCAGGTTCACGCCGAGCGCCAGGCAGCGTTCCTGCAGGATGTTGAGCAGCCGCTTGCGCCCGATGCCGATGAAGCCGTGGCCACCGGAGCGCACGCGACCGCCCTTGTAGAACACCTCGATGTCGTCCCAGTGGTTGAAGGCGTCGGCCATCTGCTGGGCCGATTCCGGGTCGGCTGTTTTCAGGTTCTGCAGCGTCTGGTCGGAGAACACCACGCCCCAGCCGAAGGTGTCGAACGGCCGGTTGCGCTCGACCACGGTGACCGTGAGCGAGGGGTCGCGCCGCTTCATGAGCAGCGCGAAGTACAGGCCCGCCGGGCCGCCACCGATGCACAGGATGCGTCGCAGCGCTGCTGTTGGAGTCTTCATGTCTGATTAGTTTAGACATGAAATAATTGCATCCAAGCGGGAAAACCCGAATCCATTGAACCTGGAAACGGCAGTTGACCGCGCCTTTTCGGCTGGAGGCGCCCGTGAATGTTGACGTTTTTGACCACCAACATGCTCACCCAACAGGTGAAGGCGCTACCGGCCCGATTGCCAGCCCACCCCCCTGGCAACCCACTCGGACCTGTCCAACGGCCGTTTCCAGGTTGAACGCCGACGGACCCAGGGCGTTGCCGATGACACGGCAGGACGCGGGTCAGATGCCCAGCATCAGTTGCAGGTTTTGCACCGCCGCGCCGCTGGCGCCCTTGCCCAGGTTGTCCAGCCGTGCGACCAGCACCGCCTGGCGGTGCGCCTCGTTGGCGAACACCCGCAGTTCCAGCAGGTTGGTGTCGTTCAACGCGGTGGCGTCGAGCTTGCCATCGGCCGTGGCCGGCATCACCCGGACCCAGCCGCCTGCCGCCGCGCTGTCGGCGTAGTGCGCCAGCAGGGCGTCGTGCAGATCGCTGGCTTTCGGCGCGCCGGGCAGCTGGTCCAGGTGCAGCGGCAGCTGCACCAGCATGCCCTGGCGGAAGTTGCCGACCGCCGGCAGGAAGATGGGCCGACGGTTCAGGCCGGTGTGGCGCAGGATTTCAGGGATGTGCTTGTGCGCCAGGCCGAGCGCGTAAGCCTCGTGCAGCGGGGCCTCGCCCTTCTCGTAGGCCTCGATCATGGCGCGGCCACCGCCAGAAAAGCCGCTCACCGAGGGCAGCGACACCGGAAAGTCCCGGGGCAGCAGACCGGCATCGACCAGCGGGCGCAGCAGGGCGATGGCGCCGGTGGCGTAGCAGCCCGGGTTGGCCACCCGGTCGGCCTGTTGCACGGCGGCCTGCTGGCCCGCGCTCAGTTCCGGGAAACCGTAGACCCAGCCCTCAACGCAGCGGTGCGCGGTGGACGCGTCGATGATTCGCGGCTTCTTGCCCGGCAGGCTGTCGACCATGGCCACCGATTCAACCGCCGCATCGTCGTGCAGGCACAGCACCACCAGGTCGGCTTGCGCCATGAGTTCGCGTTTGGCTTGTGGGTCTTTGCGCCGCTCCGGTGCGATGCTCAAGAGCCGGATCTGCGGCATCTGCTGCAGGCGTTCGCGGATCTGCAGCCCGGTGGTGCCGGCTTCGCCGTCGATGAAGAGGGTGGACATGGCGTCTCCAGTCGGTGTCAGTCAGGGTTCAGCGACGGCTTCTATAATTATGTATTACGTAAGCCGTTGCTTATATAGATTGGTGCGTTGCACCATGATACAGTCGTCGGTTGCCGTGTCCACTGCCCGCGTACTGGCCTCGTTCCCTGGCCGGTTCGCACAACAACCCCCAGTCTGAGAGAGACCTCATGAAAATCCACGAGTACCAAGGCAAGGAAATCTTGCGCCAATTTGGTGTGCCGGTGCCGCGCGGCATCGCAGCGTTCACGGTGCAGGAGGCGGTTGAGGCCGCTCAAAAGCTGGGCGGTCCGGTCTGGGTGGTGAAAGCCCAGATCCATGCCGGTGGCCGCGGCAAGGGCGGTGGTGTCAAGGTCGCCAAGACCATTGAAGACGTCAAACGCATCGCGGGCGAGATCCTGGGCATGCAGCTCAAGACCCACCAGACCGGCCCCGAGGGCCAGAAAGTGCGTCGCCTCTATATTGAAGACGGCGCCGACATCAAGAACGAACTGTATGTGTCGCTGGTGACCGACCGCGCGACCCAGAAGGTGGCGCTGATCGCATCCAGCGAAGGCGGCATGGACATCGAGGAAGTCGCTCATTCCACGCCCGAGAAGATCATCACCGAGATGATCGATCCGCTGACCGGCATCACCGAAGCGCAGTCGCGCAAGGTGGCGGCCGCCATCGGCCTGACCGGCGCTTCCGTGGACCAGGCGGTGGACATCTTCGCCCGGATCTACAAGTGCTACATGGACACCGACGCGTCGCTGGTGGAAATCAACCCGCTGAACTGCGACTCCAAGGGCCAGCTGATGGCGCTGGACGCGAAGTTCAACTTCGACGCCAACGCGCTGTTCCGCCACCCCGAGATCGTGGCCTACCGCGATCTGGACGAAGAAGACCCGGCCGAGGTCGAGGCCTCCAAGTTTGACCTCGCCTACATCAGCCTGGACGGCAACATCGGTTGCCTGGTCAACGGCGCCGGTCTGGCCATGGCCACCATGGACACCATCAAGCTGTTCGGCGGCGAGCCGGCCAACTTCCTGGACGTGGGCGGCGGTGCCACCCCCGAGAAGGTCACCGAAGCCTTCAAGATCATGCTCAAGAACCCCAAGGTCGAAGGCATCC
>PNMN01000251.1 GCA_013823655.1 Comamonadaceae bacterium
CCGCTGCGCATCATCAACGGCTTTGCCCAGGCGCTGGAAGAGGACAACCCCACACTGGGCGACGCCAGCCGCCTGCATGTGGAACGCATCAAGAGCGCCAGCCGCAAGATGGGCCTGCTGATCGACGGTCTGCTGCAGCTCTCGCAGTACGCGCGCGGCGAGGTGCAGCGCCACCCCGTGAACCTGAGCGCGGTGGCGACCCGCCTGCTCGAAGAACTCGCCGACGACGAACCAGACCGGCAGTTGGACTGGAGCGTGGAGGCCAATCTGCAGGTGCTGGCCGATCCGCCGCTGATCGACGCCCTGCTGCAGAACCTGCTGCACAACGCCTGGAAATACACCGCCGGCACGCCGCAGGCACGCATCCGCTTCTTTGCACAGGAACACAAGGGCCAGCGGCACTACTGCGTGAGCGACAACGGCGCGGGCTTTGACATGGCGCGCTCGGACAAGCTGTTCCAGCCCTTCCAGCGCCTGCACCTGCCGCACGAATTCGGCGGACTGGGCATCGGCCTGGCCACCGCGCGGCGCATCGTGCTGCGCCACGGTGGCGTGTTGCACGCCCAGTCGGCTCCGGGCCAGGGTGCCATCTTCTGCTTCACCCTGCCAGCCGACGCAGCCAACCCGACCGCACTGGACTGAGAGCGATGCAGCGTCGGCCCGGCGCCGGGCGCTCAGCGGCGGCGATCACCACCGCGGCGCTCGTCGCGGTCATCGTCGTCCCAATGGCGATCGTGGTACTGGCGGTGGTGCTTCTTCCAGCGCTTGCGGTCGTCCCAGCGCGGGCCGTCTCTCCAGCCCGAGTAGTACACCGGGCGCGGATGCACCACCACCGGTCGCACATAAGGGTAGGGTTGATGCACCACCACCGGCTGCAGGTACGGATAGGGCTGGTGGATGATCACCGGTGCGGACTGGTGGATGATCACCGGGCGCGGCGGCGGTGCGTTGGACACGCCCACCGACACGCCTGGCTGGTGCACCCCGATCGACCAGTACACGTCGTTGCCGTCCCGGGCGTGCACCTGCCCGGCAGACAGCGCCCAGGCCCCGGCAGCCAGGGTGGCGAGCGTCAGGCCCCGTGCCCAGGCCGAGCTGCGGGACAGAACGGTGCGGTAAGTGATGGTGTTCATCTTGGTGGCTCCTGTTGTCGGCTTCCTGACTGGTCGCCGTGGCCCCATTACAGAAAAATGCGCGCTATCCTGTTCCGCACGCTCGGTCAAAGGCGTTGCCAGACGTAACCGATCCCCCCATTGCCGCCCCATTGCCGACATGCCAGCCCCGTTCCCCTCCCCCGCCGACCTGCTGGACTTCTGGTTCGGCGACGCCACCCTGCAGCGCGACTGGCCCGAGACCGACCGCAGCCCGCTGTGGTTCGGTGGCGGGCCCGAGCTCGACGCCCAGATCACCGCGCGCTTCGGCCCGCTGGTGGACGCCGCACTGGGCGGCGGGCTGGTCGAATGGGAGGCCCGGCTCGACTCGCGTCTGGCGCTCATCGTGCTGCTCGACCAGCTCACCCGCAACGTGCACCGGGGCACGGCCCGCGCCTTTGCCGGCGACGCCCGCGCGCAGACGCTGGTGCTGCAGACCCTGGCCCTGGCGCAGGACGCCAAGCTCCCGCGCATGGGCCGCATGTTTCTCTACATGCCGCTCATGCACGCCGAAAACCTGGCCCTGCAGCACGAATGCCTGACGCGCTTCACCGAGCTGCAGCGCGCCAGCCCGCCCGGGCAGCGCGCCGGTCTGGACGGCAACCTGCGCTCGGCCCGGCAGCACCTGGAGATCGTGGAACGCTTCGGGCGCTTCCCGCACCGCAACACCGCCATGGGCCGCACCAGCACAGCGGAAGAAGAAACTTTCCTGAAAGACGGCCCGCGCTTCGGGCAGTGACGGCTGGCGGGCGCCGCAGATGCGCCCCTTGCCGAGCGGCCAATGCCCAGCAAAAAGCCGCTCACCGGGAGCGGCTTTCTTGCGGGCTCGGGAAGGGTGGCCGGTTCAGCCGCCCAGCGTCAGCCAGGCGCCACCCAGGCCCAGCACCAGACCCACGATCAGCCCCGGGCCGTGGCGCTGCAATGGCGACTGCACCTCGGGCATGGGCAGGACCTCCTCGCGCCCATCCATCACGGTGGTCTCGAAAGCCGGTGCCACGCCACCGGCCCCGACCCGCAAGCCGCTGGCGGGCGAAGCCCAGCCCGCCCACAGCGCGTGAGCCTGCTGCGGGACCACCGCACCGCGCTCCACGGCCGCCTCCACGTCCTTCCAGGTCAGCTGCACCCGCACGGCGGGCCGGAACACATCGTCCACATGCGTGGCCTGCCATGGGGTTTCATCCATTGCAATGGTGTCTGCGCCGTCTGGCTTCATGGTGTGCACACTTTCTTGTTCATCCCGAGCTTGGCCGCAACGATAGCGGAAACCGCCTGCCGCCGGACCGTGCGCGGCCGCCCCTCGTCGGTTGCGGGGCGCGGTAAATGCGGCTTTTTTCACGCCCGCCCCCGCTTCGTGCGCGCACCGCATCAGCGCCACCGCGCTGCACATAAAGCCCAAGACCTGTACGGCCAGGGCCGCGTGGCTGACATCCCCGCGCTGGGCGAGGTGGCGCCGCGCCAGTTCGGCATGGCGGTGGCGCTGTGCAATGGCGAAAGCCACAGCGTGGGCGACGCGCACACCGCCTTGTGAATGCATTCAGATGAACGGTCTTGAAACCGTGAATTTTCTTGAAATTCCTTGTTTATCAACGGCTTTTCATGGAGAATTTCATTCAAGTATCCATTCATAAATTCATTCATAAACTCATTCACAAATCGATTCATGAGCGCCCCGAATCCGACCGAAACCGAGTTGCTGGAGGCCCTGCGCAGCCTGGGTGGTCAGGCGGGCGGTGCCCCGTTGCAGCAGCGCCTGGGGGTGAGCCAGCCCACGCTGTCGCGCCTGCTGTCCCCGCTCGTGGCCGGTGGCCAGGTGGTCGCAGTGGGCGCGGCGCGGGCACGCCGCTACCTGCTGCCGCGCGAGGTGGAAGGCGTGGGCCGCCAGGTGCCCATCCACGCCGTGACCCCGCAAGGCGAGCTGCGGCCTTTCGGCACGCTCCACCCGCTCGCCGGTGGCGGCTTCTGGATGGACGAGTTGGACAAGGCGCACGGCCGCAGCGCCTTCCACGACAGCCTGCCCTGGTTCCTCTACGACATGCGGCCACAGGGCTTTCTGGGCCGGGGCTTTGTGGCGGGTCATCCCGCGCTGCAACTGCCTGCCAACCTGCAGCACTGGAGCGACGACCACATCTTGAATGCGCTGGTGAACGCGGGCGAAGACCTGCCCGGCAACCTGATCCTTGGCGCCGCCGCGTTCGACCGGTTCATGAGCCTGCCCGCACCACAGCGCACCCGCGCGCCCGTGGTGGACGCGCCCGCCGCGCAATACCCGGCCTTTGCAGCGCAAGCACTGAGGCAGACGCTGGCGGGCTCCAGCGCGGGCGGCGAGCAACCCAAGTTCAGCGCCGTGCGCGAAGGCCACCCGGTGCTGGTGAAGTTCTCCCCGGCCGATCACAGCGCCCTCGCCCAGCGCTGGCGCGACCTGCTGGTTTGCGAAGCCCTGGCGCTGCACACACTGGCCGACGTCGGCATCCGCGCCGCGCACACCGAGCTGATCGA
>PNMN01000252.1 GCA_013823655.1 Comamonadaceae bacterium
TCATGCATTGTTGGCATAGCTGAAAGTGGGGATTTCTTCTTCTCTGTCACCCGGTTTCCCGTCACAGTCCCCAAGGGAACAAGCGAAAGCAACGACGGTCGGCTTGTTCTGAACCCGAGACGCCACAGGTACGAACACTTTTTTGGAGACAAACATGAAACCACTTCGCCGCAGTTTGCTGGCCGTTGCCGCAACCCTTTCAGTCCTGGGTGCCGCAGGGGTGCAGGCGCAAACCGTGACCCTGCGCCTGCACCAGTTTCTGCCGCAGCAAGCCACCATTCCGGCCAAGGCCATCGTGCCCTGGGCGCAGAAGGTCGAGGCCGAGTCGGGCGGTCGGATCAAGGTGCAGCTGTTTCACGCCATGCAGCTCGGTGGCGCGCCGCCACAGTTGTTCGACCAGGCCCGCGACGGCGTGGTGGACATCACCTGGACGGTGCTCGGCTACACGCCCGGGCGCTTCCCCAAAACCGAAGTGTTTGAGCTGCCATTCATGAGCGGCAACGCCGAGCAGTCGTCCAAGGCGATCCAGGAATACGTGGAGAAGTTTGCTGCCGACGAATTCAAGGACGTCCAGCTGATCGCCGTGCACACCCATGGCCCCGGCCTGTTCCACACCAAGACCCCGGTGACCGGCCTGGAGAGTCTGCGCGGCATGAAGATCCGCGGCGGTTCGCGCATCATCAACAACATGCTCACCAAACTCGGCGCCACGCCGGTGGGCATGCCGGTGCCTGCGGTGACCGACGCGCTCTCCAAGGGCACGATCGACGGCACCACCATTCCCTGGGAGGTCACGCCCGCGCTCAAGGTCAGTGAACTGGTGAAGAACCACACCACTTTCGCGGGCAAGGACGGTCTCTATACCCAGACTTTTGCGTTCTCCATGAACAAGGCGTCGTACGAAAAATTGCCGCCCGATCTGAAGAAAGTGATCGACGCCAACTCGGGCGTGGTGACTGCGGCGATGTTCGGTCGTGCCATGGACGAGGGCGACAAGGTCGGGCGCGAAATCGCGGTCAAGGCCGGCAACAACATCGTGGCTCTGGACGCGGCCGAAACCCAGCGCTGGCGCCGCACCGCCAGCACGGTGGAAACCGACTGGATCAACGAGGTCAAGGGCAAGGGCATCGACGGGGCCAAGCTCGCTGCCGAGGCGCGGGCGCTGATCGCCAAACACAGCCGTTGATCGCACCCCGGTCCTCCAAAGCCGCCCCACCGGGCGGCTTTTTCATATGCGCCTGGCGCGGGCGCACTTTTTCCGTGAACGGACAATCTCGGATAATCGCGACATGAATCCAACTGTCAACGCCGACCCAGCCGAGCTGGCCAAGTTTTCCGAGCTGGCCCACCGCTGGTGGGATCCTGAAAGCGAATTCCGTCCCCTGCATCAGATCAATCCACTGCGGCTGGCCTGGATCGACGCTCTTGCCAGTCTGGCTGGCAAGAGCGTGCTTGATGTGGGCTGTGGTGGGGGCATTCTGTCGGACTCCATGGCCCGCACAGGCGCCCTGGTCTCAGGGATCGACCTGTCCACCAAGGCGCTCAGGGTGGCCCAGTTGCATGCCCTGGAGGCCGGAACGGCAAACGTCAACTACCGGGAAATCAGCGCCGAAGCGCTTGCCCAGGAGCAACCGGCCAGCTTCGACGTGGTGACCTGTATGGAGATGCTGGAGCATGTCCCTGATCCGTCATCGGTGGTGCGGGCCTGTTCGGCACTCGTCAAACCTGGGGGCTGGGTATTCTTTTCCACCATCAACCGCAACCCCAAGTCGTTTCTTTTCGCCATCGTCGGTGCCGAATATGTTCTGCAGATGCTTCCCAGAGGAACGCACGAATACGCCAAGATGATCCGCCCCAGCGAGCTGGCCGGTTATTGCCGCGGTGCAGAACTGGAGCTCGTGCAGACCCGGGGCATGGAATACAACCCGATCACGCGCCGCTAC
This sequence comes from Comamonadaceae bacterium, assembly GCA_013823655.1. GTDB lineage: Bacteria > Pseudomonadota > Gammaproteobacteria > Burkholderiales > Burkholderiaceae_C > Hydrogenophaga. The sequence goes on from PNMN01000252.1 coordinate 1,944, forward strand.
TGGCTCAGTGGCGACACCAGCGTGAACTACCTGCTGGCCACGCGCAAGGCATGAAGCGCCCGCCATTTGCCGTGCAGGCCGTGCTGTTCGATCTGGACGGCACCTTGGTGGACAGCGCGCCCGATCTGGCACTGGCCGTCGAACGGATGCGCGCGGCCAGGCAACTGCCCGCGCTGCCCTTGGCACACTACCGGCCCCATGCGAGCGCTGGCGCCCGGGGCATGATCCAGGTCGCCTTCGGTGTGCCACCGGTCGATCCGGCGTACCAAGCCCTCAGGCAGGAGTTTCTGACCCACTACGAACAGTGCCTCCTGCACAGCACCCGTTGTTTCGAAGGGGTTGACGAACTGCTGACCACGCTGGTGCAGGGCCAGATGCCCTGGGGCATCGTCACCAACAAGGCCCAGCGCCTGACCGAGCCGGTGCTGGCGGGGCTGCCTGAGCTGGCGGCAGCGGGAGTCGTGGTCTGCGGAGACACCACCCCCTGGCCCAAACCACACCCTGAACCCCTGCGCGTGGCGGCAAGCCGCCTGGGAGTCAGACCGGACGCCTGCATCTACGTGGGCGACGACGAACGCGACATCGTGGCCGGGCGCGAGGCCGGGATGTTCACCGTGGCCGCGCGCTACGGCTACCTGGGCGCGGGTGGTGAAACCGCGCATTGGGGTGCCGATGCAGAAGTTCTTTCTCCCCTGCAGGTTTTGACATTGCTCCAGCTGCGTTAAGCCGAGATGGTCGATTGGGTTTGGAGGGCAGGCGGATGCGGTGGCGAGGGCGTTTTGTCCGGTCACGGATTGCACATGTCGCAACGCTGGGGATCGGCGAACAGGGTGTCGGTGCGCTCGCGGGTCGCGCGATGGGCGCACCGCACGCAGCCGTACACGTCGGCCCGGGGTTGGCGGGTCGGCGCGCCGCAGTCGCGGCACGGCAGGCCGGCGATGCGCTCGACGGGCCAGAAGCCGGGTGCTGCGCAGGACGGGCAACGCGACAGCATCCGGGCCGCCAAGTCTCGTGCGGCGAGCTCGATCATGTCCATTCGGGTCGGGTTGGCGTGCGCCCGCAGGTCGGTCTCCAGAAACACCCGTCCGCCCGCCGCCTCGGATTGCGCCCAGTGGAAGGCCGTTTCCAGGTCCGCCCAGTCGGCGATCCCTTTGCGCAGGCGCGGGTCGTTCTCCCCCTCGGGTCGCACCACGAGCTGATGGGCGGGAAACCCGGCCTGCCGGGCGAAGGCCGCCGCCGCAGCCCACTCGCTGCTCAGGAGGTGTGCGTGGTTCGCCCGGCCTTGGGCCAGACCGACGATCTCGATCCCTGATTCGTCGTCGAGGAAGACGAGAAGCTCGACGTTCCATGGCATCACGCCGAGCATCGGGTCGGGGCCGAAGGCGCCCTCGCTGGCGAGTCCGAGCGGCAGACCGGCCAGCTCCATGCCGATGCGGGCCTTCTTGCGAGCGCTATCGAGCTGGCTTGCGGTGCGGGGAATGTCACGGGTGAAGGTGCCGAGCTGATCGGTGTCGTAACCGCAGACCCGCTCCACGTGACAGCCCAGGGCCGACTCGATCACCGGCGCGATCACCCGTTCCTTGCCGTGCTGGGTGAGCAGTGCGACGCGCTGGCCCAGATAGGGAGTACCGACCGGCGGGCCGTCCGTCATCGCGCGCTCACTGGAATACCTTCGCCCTGCGGGCTGCGG
>PNMN01000253.1 GCA_013823655.1 Comamonadaceae bacterium
TGCATCGACAGCCAGCAGGGTGGCTGGAAGTCGCCCGAGGCCGACTGGCCAGCGCTGCAGCAGTGGCTGACCGCCAACGCCATGCGCCTGGAGAAGGCGTTGAAGGGGCCGATTCAGGCGCTGAAGATGTGAGCGTTGGATGTGGCCTGACTGAAGAAAAAGTCGAGCGGCTGAACTTTTTGCCCGCGCTGCTACCATTTCCAACACCGCTTTCCCCATCTGCCCGCCATGCACACACCCGAGTCGATCGCCCGCCAGGACAAGCGCGCACAGGACGCTGCGCTGCGGTCGTTTCACGCCTATGTGTACGAGCAGCTCCAGTCCGCGCGCAAGGACGAGATCCTGCGCCGGGCGAGCGAGCGCATCGGGCTGTGGAAGAAGGGTCGGCTCTGCAGCAATTACTACATCCGCTTCTGGTCGGGCGTGGTGGCCTCCGGTGACAGCCAGGTGTTCAAGCAGAAGGTGATGGACGCATCGGAGCGCCGGGCGCTGGGCATGATGCAGAACACGCCGTTCTCGTTTCTGATGCGGGAGCATCGTTGAACCGCGAACAGCTCCACGCGCTGCTGTCCGAAGCGCGCAAGCAGGTGCAGCACGCGGAGTTCGTGATCGTGGGGTCGCTGGCCATCCTGGGTGCGGTGGCAGAACCGCCCCGCACCATGGTCGTGTCCATCGATGTGGACACCTACCTGAAGAACGACCCGCAGCGCACGGGTGAACTCGTGCAGGCGCTGGGGCAAGGCTCAGCCTTCGAGGACGAGCACGGCTACTACCTGGACCCGGTGTCGCCGAATCTGCCGTCGTTCCCGGAAGGCTGGCAGGACCGTTTGGTTCAGATCGATTTCGGCGACGTGAAGGCTTTCTTTGTCGAAGCCAACGACGTGGCCGTGTCCAAGTACATGCGCGGCGAGGACCGCGACCTGCGCTGGCTGCTGGCAGGCCTGAAGGTCGGGTTGATCGATCTGGACCTGATCGAACGGCGGGTGGGCAGTGCGCCGGCGCTGGACGGAGAGCTGGCCGCGGCGCGCAAGCGGATCGCCCAACACAGGAAGCGCCTGGGCGCCAGCTGATTCGGGGAGAGCGCCTTCCTGGGCGCATCGGACAACACAACATTTCAGGGACGGATGCCGCCCATGGCACTGCACAACGAGATTGAGTTCGAGAACGACATTTGCGAACACCTGGCCGCTCACGGCTGGCTGTACGCCGCACCGGGCAGCGAGGGCGATGCAAAGGGCTACGACACCGCCCGCGCACTGTTCCCGGCCGACGTGCTGGCCTGGGTGCAAGCCACCCAGCCCCAGGCCTGGGAGGTGCTGCAGAAAAACCATGGTGCGGCGGCCGAAGCCGTGCTGCTGGACCGGCTGCGCAAGGCGCTGGACGAGCGCGGCACGCTGGAGGTGCTGCGCGTGGGGCTGGAGCTGCTGGGGCTGAAGGCGCCGCTGAAGCTGGCGCAGTTCAAGCCCGCGCTGGCCATGAACCCGGAGCTGCAGGCGCGCTTTGAGGCCAACCGCCTGCGCGTGGTGCGCCAGTGCCGCACCAACCACGACGACATCATCGACCTGGTGCTGTTTCTCAACGGCATTCCGGTGGCCACGGCCGAACTCAAGACCGACTTCACGCAGGACATCAACGCGGCGGTGGACCAGTACCGCTTTGACCGCCTGCCAAGACCGAAGGGCAAGCCGTTTGCCGAGCCCTTGCTGGACTTCCCGCGCGGGGCGCTGGTGCACTTTGCGGTGAGCAACCGCACGGTGATGATGACCACCCGCCTGGAGGGGCCGAAGACGAACTTTTTGCCCTTCAACCTGGGCGACCGGGGCGGTGCCGGCAACCCGCCAGCACCCGCGCATTTGGGCCAAGGCCACCGCACCGGCTACCTGTGGCAACAGGTCTGGCAGCGCGACAGTTGGCTGGAGATCATTGGCCGCTACCTGATCACCAAACGGGACGCCAAGAAGCGCATCACCAGCGTGCTGTTTCCGCGCTACCACCAGCTCGACGCCACCCGCAAGCTGGTGCAGGCGGTGCTGGCCGAGGGGGCGGGGCAGAGGTACCTGATCCAGCACAGCGCGGGCAGTGGCAAGACCAATTCCATCGCCTGGACGGCACACTTTCTGGCCGATCTGCACGACGCACACAACCAGAAGGTGTTCGACACCGTGCTGGTGGTGAGCGACCGCACGGTGCTGGACACCCAGTTGCAGGAAGCCATTTTCGACTTCGAGCGCACAGCCGGTGTGGTGGCCACCATCAAGGGCGAGGGCGGCAGCAAGAGCGCCGAGCTGGCCGAAGCGCTGTCGGGCAGCAAGAAGATCGTGGTCTGCACGATCCAGACCTTTCCGTTTGCGCTGCAGGCGGTGCAGGACCTGGCGGCCACCCAGGGCAAGCGCTTTGCGGTGATCGCCGACGAGGCGCACAGCTCGCAGGCGGGCAACGCGGCGTCCAAGCTCAAGCAGGTGCTCAGCGCCGAAGAGCAGCAGGCGCTGGCCGACGGTGGCGAGATCGACACCGAAGACCTGCTGGCCGCGCAGATGGCGGCCACGGCCAATGCCAAAGGCATCACCTACGTGGCCTTCACCGCCACACCCAAGGCCAAGACGCTGGAACTGTTTGGCCGCCGGCCCAAGCCCGAGTTGCCCCCCGGACCGGACAACCTGCCGGGGGCCTTTCACGTCTATTCCATGCGCCAGGCGATCGAGGAGGGCTTCATCCTCGACGTGCTGAAGAACTACACGCCTTACAAGCTGGCCTTCAAGCTGGCCAACGAAGGGCGCGAGTGGGACGAGACCGAGGTGGAACGCAGCGAGGCGATGAAAGGCCTGATGCGCTGGGTACGGCTGCACCCCTACAACATCAGCCAGAAGGTGGCCATCGTGGTGGAGCACTTCCGCGAGAACGTGCAGCCGCTGCTGAACGGTCACGCCAAGGCCATGGTGGTGGTGGCCAGCCGCCTGGAAGCCGTGCGCTGGAAGCTGGCGCTGGACGCCTACATCCAGGAGAACGGCTACACCCTGGGTTCGCTGGTGGCGTATTCGGGCGAGGTCAACGACCCCGCTTCGCTGCCCGAGCCGGTGACTGAGGCGTCCAAGACGCTCAACCCCAACCTGAAGGGGCGGGACATCCGCGACGCGTTCGCCACCGACGAATACCAGATCCTGCTGGTGGCCAACAAATTCCAGACCGGGTTTGACCAGCCGCTGCTGTGCGGCATGTACGTGGACAAGCGGCTGGCCGGCATCCAGGCAGTGCAGACACTCAGCCGCCTGAACCGGGCCTACAGCGGCCCGCACGGCCTGAAGGACACGACCTACATCCTCGACTTCGTGAACGACCCCGAGGAGGTGCTGGCGGCGTTCCAGACCTATTACGAGACGGCCGAACTGGCCGACGTGACCGACCCGCACCTGGTGTACGAACTGCGCGCCAAGCTGGACGGCAGCGGCCACTACGACGACTTCGAGGTCGAGCGCGTGGCGCTGGTGGTGCTCAACCCGAAGTCCAGCCAGGCCATGCTGCTGGCCGCCATCGAGCCGGTGGCCGACCGCTTGCTCAAGCGGTACAAGGCCGCCCAGCAAGCGCTGGCCGCCGCCGAGGCCAAAGCGGCGGACGGCCCCGA
>PNMN01000254.1 GCA_013823655.1 Comamonadaceae bacterium
CTGCATGAACTGGCGGTGGTGGAACAGCTGGGTCGCGTCCACACCGCTGCTGCTGCGTGCGGACCAGCGCGACTGCGCTTCCTGCGCGTAGGTCTGCAACTGCTGCATCTGGTCCTGGGCGATCTGCAGTTCGCGCTGTTGCTGGGCCAGCGCGGCGCGCGCCTCGTCGCGCCGCTTCTCGGCGATTTCAACCACCTTGTGCAAGGTCTGGATCGCGGTCATGCGTTGTGTCCTTCATACGGGTTGTTGTGTGGACGGTTTTGCCTCTGATTCGCTTCGCGAGCGGGCTTGTCTTCCTGCAGCGCTGCGCTCAGTTGCTGCAGGCTGGCGGGCAGCGTGGCGGCATCAAACATGTCCTGCATCAAAAAGCGCTGCAGCGCCGGGTACAGCAGAACAGCGCGGTCGGTCTCGGGGTCGCTGCCGGCCACGTAGGCGCCGAGCTGGATCAGGTCGCGGCTTTTCATGTAGCGCGAGTAGTTGTTGCGGAACTTGCGCGCCAGCTCCAGGTGCTGCGGGCTGGCCACGTTGTGCATCACGCGCGAGGCCGAGGCCTCCACGTCGATCGCCGGGTAGTGGCCCGCTTCGGCCAGCGCGCGCGAGAGCACGATGTGGCCGTCCAGGATGGCGCGCGCCGCGTCGGCGATCGGGTCCTGCTGGTCGTCGCCCTCGCTGAGCACGGTGTAGAAGGCGGTGATCGAACCCTTGCCGTTGAGGCCGTTGCCGCTGCGCTCCACCAACTGCGGCAGCTTGGCAAAACACGATGGCGGGTAGCCCTTGGTGGCCGGCGGCTCGCCGATGGCCAGCGCAATCTCGCGCTGCGCCATGGCGTAGCGGGTGAGCGAGTCCATGAGCAGCAGCACGTGCAGGCCGTCGTCGCGGAAGCGCTCGGCAACGGCGGTGGCGTAGGCCGCGCCCTGCATGCGCACCAGCGGCGGCGCGTCGGCCGGCGCGGCCACCACCACCGAACGCTTGCGACCGTCTTCGCCCAGGATGTCTTCAATGAATTCCTTCACCTCGCGGCCGCGTTCACCGATCAGACCGACCACGATCACGTCGGCCTTGGTGTAGCGCGCCATCATGCCCAGCAGCACCGACTTGCCCACCCCGGAGCCGGCGAACAGGCCGATGCGCTGGCCGCGCCCGACGGTCAGCAGCGCGTTGATGGCGCGCACGCCGGTGTCCAGCGGTTCACGCACCGGGTCGCGGTCCATGGCGTTGAGCGGCGCGCGGTCCATCGGCTCGATGTCCACGTGCGTGATCGGGCCCATGTGGTCCAGCGGGTGGCCGTGCGAATCCACCACCCGGCCCAGCAGGCCACGGCCCAGCGGCAGGCGCAAGAGGCCACGGTCGGCGGGCGAGGGGGGCTTGTTGGCGTGGCCCACGCGCGGCACGGTGCGGTAGGGCGCGAGCGGGGTGACGCTGGCGCCGCTGGACAGGCCGTGCGTGTCGCCCGCGGGCATGAGGAAGGCGCGGTCGCTGGAGAAGCCCACCACCTCGGCCAGCACCGGTTCCTTGGCGCCGTTGGCGATCAGGCACTGCGAGCCCACCGGCACCTTCAGGCCCACGGCTTCGAGCACCAGGCCGGCCAGGCGCGTGAGGGTGCCGCGCACTTCCAGCGGCGTGTGGGCGTTGGCGCTGGTGCGCACGTCGTCCATGAAGTGGCCCCAGCGGCTTTCGGGTTCAGACATCGCTGCTTCTTTCAGGATTCCACTCGATGCTCAGGCCCAGGTTGCCGATGGCGCGCGCCCAGCGTTTTTCGATGGTCGCGTCCACCGTGGAGCTGGGCGACTGGATCAGGCAGCCGCCGGGCGAGATGGCGGGATCGGCCACCAGTTCCGGCGCGTTGTCGCCCAGGGTCTCGATCAAGGCCCCTTTGACGAGGGCAAGGTCTTCGGGGTGCATGCGCACGGTGGCGGGCAGGCCGTCTTCGACCAGGGTCTCCAGCGCCTCGCCGATCACCGTTCGCAGGTGCCGGGTGTTGCTTTGCAGTTCCTGGCGCACCACCTGGCGCGCGATGTCGCAGGCGAGGTCGAGAATCTGGCGCGCGATCAGCTGTTCGCTGGCGATCAGCTGGTCGGTCATGCTGTGCAGCAACTGGCCCATGCGCACACCGGTTTCTTCGGTGCTGCGGCGCACCGTGGCTTCCAGCGCGTCGCGCGTTTCCTGGCTGCCGGCGTTGTGGCCGTGGTGGAAGCCTTCGGTGTAGGCCTGCTGGCGGGTGTCGGCGAGCGCGGCTTCCCTGGCGTGGTCTTTCTCGGGCTCCACCACCACCGCCACCGACGCGCGCGCTTCGTCGCTGCCGCCCACGGCCGAAAAACTCCAGGCCGCCACCACCGCGATCTCCTCGCGCGGGATGAAGCGCGACTGCGGGCTGGACTTGGGTGGCTTATACGAAGCCGTCATCGCCGCCTCCGCCCATCACGATCGAGCCTTCGTCGGACAGACGGCGCACGATTTTGAGAATTTCTTTCTGCTGGCCTTCGACCTCGGACAGCCGCACCGGGCCTCGCGATTCGAGGTCTTCGCGCAGGGCTTCGGCGGCGCGCGAGGACATGTTGCCCAGAATCAGTTCGCGCAGCTCGGTCGAAGAACCCTTGAGCGCGACGACCAGCGCGTCGCTGGAGACTTCCTTCAGGATCATCTGGACCGACTTGTTGTCCAGTTTGAGCAGGTCCTCGAAGGTGAACATCTTGTCCATGATCTTCTGCGCCAGATCGGCGTCGAGCAGGCGGATCGATTCGATCACCGTGGTCTCGATGGCGGTGCCCATCATGTTGATGATGTCGGCCGCCGTCTGCACGCCGCCGAGCGAGGTCTTGCGCACCTTGTCGCCGCCGGCCAGCACCTTGTAGAGCACTTCGTTGAGGTCGTTCAGCGCGGTCGGCTGGATGCCTTCGAGCGTGGCGATGCGCAGCATGACCTCGTTGCGCGAGCGCTCGGACAGGTGCTTGAGCACGCCGGAGATGAGATCGCTCTCCAGGTGCACCAGGATGGCGGCCATGATCTGCGGGTGCTCGTTGCGCAGCAGCTCGGCGATGGATTGCGGGTCCATCCACTTCAGGCTCTCGATGCCCGAGACGTCGCTGCCCTGCATGATGCGGTCGATCAGCAGCGAGGCCTTGTCGTCACCGAGCGCGCGCTTGAGCACCGCCTTGACGTAGTTGTTGGTGTCGGACACCAGCAGGCTCTGCGAGGCGGCTTCGTCGGTGAAGCGGCCCATCACCTGCGCCACCCGATCGTGCGAGACCGCGCGCATGCCGGCGATGGTCTCGCCCAGTTTCTGCACTTCTTTGGGCGACAGGTGCTTGAACACCTCGGCCGCTTCCTCTTCGCCCAGCGACATGAGAAAGATGGCGGCGTCCTGGGTTCCCTGGTCTTCCATTTTCTGTTTCCTTGACTATGCGCAGATCGCAGGAGTCGCCGGCGCACCCAGCTCCCAACCCAGGGCACCGCGGAACCGCCCTTCGACAAGCTCAGGACGGGCCGCCAGTGCCGCCCCCTTGAGGGGGTCGCGCGCAGCGCGGCGGGGGTGCAAGGACTCTCCGGCGCGAAATGCCCCCAACGCCAGGGCACCGCGGAACCGGC
>PNMN01000255.1 GCA_013823655.1 Comamonadaceae bacterium
CGCAGCGCCAGCAGGTGATTGCCAGCAACATCGCCAACGCCGACACGCCCGGCTATGTGGCGCGCGACTTCGACTTTGCCAAGGCGCTCAAGGACGTGACCGGCGGCCCGTCGCGTTCGGCCGTGAGCCTGACCAGCGCGGGCCACATGCGCCTGGGCACGGTGGACGCCAGCCGACCCGACATGGCCTACACCGTGCAGACCCAGCCCAGCCAGGACGGCAACTCGGTGGACCTGGACCGCGAGCGCGCCAACTTCGTGGACAACAGCCTGCGCTACGAGTCCACGCTGCGTTTCATCAACGGGCATGTGCGGACCATGCTGTCCGCGATCAGCGGCCAGTGACGACGCACTGAAAGGATTCAGCCATGTCCATGTTTTCCATCTTCGGTGTTTCGGGCAGCGCCATCAGCTCGCAGTCGCAGCGGCTCAACGTGGTGGCTTCCAACCTGGCCAACGCCGACGCCGTGGCCGGGCCCGACGGTCAGGCCTACAAGGCGCGGCAGGTGGTGTTCCAGACCGTGCCCATGGGCGGCGCGGGCACCGCCGGCGTGAAGGTGCAGACCATTTCCGAGAGCGATCTGCCCGGCAAGCGGGTGCACAACCCCGGCCACCCCAGCGCCGACGCCCAGGGCTACGTGACCCATTCCAACGTGAACCCGGTGGAGGAGATGGTCAACATGATCTCCGCCTCGCGTTCCTACCAGAACAACGTCGAGGTCATGAACACGGCCAAGAGCCTGCTGCTGAAGACGCTGCAGATGGGGCAGTGAGCCCTCTTCCATGAGCCCTCTTAAAGGAACCGAACCATGAGCATGCTCGCCTCACCCATCGACCTGAGCAACCTCGGCAGCACCGCAGGCAGCTCCACCGCCAGCGCTTCCAACAAAGCGACCGACGCCCAGGCCTCGCAAGACCGTTTCCTCAAGCTGCTGGTGGCCCAGCTGAACAACCAGGATCCGCTCAACCCGATGGACAACGCGCAGATGACCACGCAGATGGCGCAGATCAACACGGTGAGCGGCATCCAGCAGCTCAACGACACGCTCAAGGGCATGGCCGAGCAGTACAGCGCCATGCAGGCCATGCAGGGCACTTCCCTCATTGGCCGCGAGGCGCTGGTGCCCGGCAACACGCTGACCTTTGACGGCGACACCGCCAAGGGCGCGCTCGCGCTGGAGCGCGCGGCCAGCAGCGTCACGGTGGACATCATGGGCACCAACGGCGCCGTGCTCGACAGCGTTCACCTGGGTGCGCGTGGCGCCGGTCAGCACGCCTTCGACTGGAACGCCAGCGGCGTCGACCCGGCCAGCGTGCGGGGCTTCTCGATCCGCGCCACCAGCGACGGCAGCGCCGTCGCCGCCACGCCGCTCTTGCGCGTGCCGGTGGCGTCCGTCGGCTTCCAGGGCGGCGCCATGAGCCTGCAGCTGCAGAACGGCCAGACCCTGGGCTACGACCAGGTTCGCGCCTTCATGTAACACCCACCCACCCTTTCGCCCCCCATTTCTTTTTCACCGAGGACACCACCATGGGATTTCAGCAAGGACTCTCCGGTCTCAACAGCGCCAGCCGCAACCTGGACGTGATCGGCCACAACGTCGCCAACGGCAACACCGTGGGCATGAAGGCCTCGCGGGCCGAATTTTCCGAGCTCTACGCCAGCTCGATCAATGCTTCGGGCGGCGTCAACACCGGCATCGGCGTGACGGTGGACAAGGTCACCCAGCTCTTCACCCAGGGCAACGTCACCGTCACCGGCAACGACCTCGACGTGGCCATCAACGGCAGTGGCTTCTTTGAGCTGACCCAGCCCAATGGCGGCATGTCTTACAGCCGGGCCGGCATGTTCAAGCTCAACAACCAGGGCGAGATCGTCAACAACCAGGGCGCCAACCTCATGGGCTACCCGACCGACGAACTCGGCACCCGCCTGAGCTTCACCACCCAGGCGCTGACGCTGCCCACCGGTGGCCCCATCCCGGCGCGCAGCACCACCGGGATCAGCGCCGAGTTCAACCTCGACGCGCGGGCCCCCGTGGCCGCCACCGCCACCCCACCCACCCCGCTCACCACCTACGGCACCTCGGTCATCGCCTACGACCCGCAGGGCCTGGAGATCCCGGTCGGTCTGGCGTTCGAGAAAACCGGCAACAACCAGTGGCGCGTCTTCACCAGCATCAACGGCAGCGATCCCGCCCTGTCCACGCCCTTCACCATCAACTTCCTGGCCAACGGCACGCTGGACCCGGCCACCACCATTCCGCCGCTCACGCTGGCCTCGCCCAACGACCCCAGCGTCACCTTCCCGGTCACTCTGTCGTTCGGCAACGCCACCCAGTTCGGCATCGACTACGCGGTGACCAACCTCAGTCAGGACGGCTACCGCCCGGGTCAGCTCACCAGCCTGAAGATCGACCAGAGCGGCGTCATCACCGCCAGCTACTCCAACGGCCAGACCCGCGCGGCCGGCCAGATCGCGCTGGTGAACTTCCGCAACGTGCAAGGCCTGCAGCCCACCGGCAGCGGCAACTGGGAGGCCAACTTCGCCACCGGCGAACCGGTGCACGGTGCGCCCGGCGAAGGCAATTTCGGCAGCCTGCGCGCCGGTGCGCTGGAAGACTCGAACATCGACATCACGGCCGAACTCGTCAGCATGATGACCGCGCAGCGCGCCTACCAGGCCAACGCGCAGAGCATCAAGACGCAAGACCAGGTGCTGTCAACCATGTTGAACATGAGGTGATGGTGAAACACCCCCGCCGCGCTGCGCGCGACCCCCTTGGGGCGGCACTGGCGGCCCGTCCTGAGCTTGTCGAAGGGCGGTTCCGCGGTGCCCTTGGGCGAAGGCACTTCGCGCGCTGCGGCGGTCTGGTGATCCACACCCGTTCCTTCACGTTTCATCGGAGCCTCGCATGGACCGCCTGATCTACACCGCCATGACCGGCGCCAACGCGGCGCAGCACCGCCAGCAGCTGTTGGCGAACAACCTGGCCAATGCCTCGACGCCGGGTTTCCGCGCCGAGCTGGCCACGTTCCGGGCGGTGCCGGTGCGCGGCGACGGCACCAGCTCGCGCGTGTTCGCGCTCGAAGCCACGGCCGGCCACTCGGACGCGCCGGGTCCGGTCACCAGCACCGGCCGCAACCTGGACGTGGCGGTGCGCGGCCACAGCTACTTCAGCGTGCAGGCGCTGGACGGCACCGAGGCCTACACCCGGGCCGGTGCGCTGGAGGTCAACCCGGACGGCACGCTGGTCAACGCCCAGGGCCTGCCCATGCTCGGCGACGGTGGCCCGATCACCGTGCCAGCGAACGCGACGCTGGACATCGGCGAAGACGGCACCGTCAGCGCCCGCGTGGCCGGTCAGCCCAGCCAGGCACTGGGCCGGCTCAAGCTGGTCTCGCCCGACGACGACAACCGCTTGCAGCGCGGCCAAGACGGGCTGTTCCGAGGCCCGCTGGGCGACCCGCTGCCCGCCGACGCGCAGGCCCGCGTGCAAAGCGGTGCGCTCGAAGGCAGCAACGTGAACCCGATTGAAGCCATGGTCGGGATGATCGCCGTGGCGCGCCAGTTCGAGGTGCAGATGCG
>PNMN01000256.1 GCA_013823655.1 Comamonadaceae bacterium
CTACACCACCGGCGGCACGGTGCACCTGATCATCAACAACCAGATCGGTTTCACCACCTCCGACCCGCGCGACCTGCGCTCCACGCTGTACTGCACCGACATCGTCAAGGGTGTCGAGTCGCCGGTGCTGCACGTCAACGGCGACGATCCCGAGGCCGTGGTGCTGGCCACCCAGCTGGCGCTGGAGTACCGCATGACCTTCCGCAAGGATGTGGTGGTGGACATCATCTGTTTCCGCAAGCTGGGCCACAACGAGCAGGACACACCGAGCCTGACCCAGCCGCTGATGTACAAGAAGATCAGCGCCCACCCCGGCACCCGCAAGCTGTACGCCGACAAGCTGGCCGCGCAGGGCCTGGGATCGACGCTGGGCGACGACATGGCCCGGGCCTACCGCTCGGCGCTGGACGCAGGACGCCACACGGTGGACCCGGTGCTGACCAACTTCAAGAGCAAGTACGCGGTGGACTGGTCGCCCTTCCTGGGCAAGAAATGGACCGATGCGGGCGACACCGCGATTCCGATGGCCGAGTGGAAGCGGCTGTCCGACCGCCTGACCGCGATTCCGGACAGCGTCACGCCGCACCAGCTGGTGAAAAAGGTGTACGCCGACCGCGCGGCCATGGGTCGCGGCGACATCCCGGTGGACTGGGGCATGGGCGAGCACATGGCGTTTGCCTCGCTGGTGGCCAGCGGCTTCCCGGTGCGCCTGTCGGGTGAGGACTGTGGCCGTGGCACCTTCACGCACCGCCACGCCGTGATCCACGACCAGAACCGCGAGAAGTGGAACGAGGGCACCTACACGCCGCTGCAAAACGTGGCCGACAACCAGGCCCCGTTTGTGGTGATCGACTCCATCCTGTCCGAAGAAGCCGTGCTGGCCTTTGAATACGGCTACGCGTCGAACGACCCGAACACGCTGGTGATCTGGGAGGCGCAGTTCGGCGATTTCGCCAACGGTGCCCAGGTGGTGATCGACCAGTTCATCGCGTCCGGTGAGGTGAAGTGGGGCCGCGTCAATGGCATCACGCTGATGCTGCCACACGGCTACGAAGGTCAGGGCCCGGAGCACAGCTCGGCGCGCCTGGAGCGCTTCATGCAGCTGGCGGCCGACACCAACATGCAGATCGTGCAGCCGACCACGGCCAGCCAGATCTTCCACATCCTGCGCCGCCAGGTGATCCGCAACCTGCGCAAGCCGCTGATCATCTTCACGCCCAAATCGCTGCTGCGCAACAAGGACGCAACCTCGCCGCTGTCGGAGTTCACCAAGGGCGGTTTCCAGACCGTGATCCCGGAGAGCTTTGAACCCGTGATCAAGAAGGCCGACAAGGTCAAGCGCGTGATCTGCTGCTCCGGCAAGGTCTATTACGACCTGGTCAAGAAGCGCGAAGAGCGGGGTGACGACGACGTGGCGATCCTGCGCGTCGAGCAGCTGTATCCGTTCCCGCACAAGGTGTTTGGTGGCGAGATCAAAAAGTACCCGAACGCGACCGACATCGTCTGGTGCCAGGACGAACCGCAAAACCAGGGTGCCTGGTTCTTCGTGCAGCACTACATCCACGAGAACATGCTCGACGGCCAGAAGCTGGGTTACGCCGGTCGCGCTGCCTCGGCGTCTCCTGCCGTGGGTTACGCGCACCTGCACCAGGAGCAGCAGAAGACGCTGATCGAAGCCGCTTTCAGCAAGCTCAAGGGCTTCATCCTCACCAAGTAACCAAGAACCGCGTCGGCCTCGCGCGCCCTCAAGGGCGTTTGGCCAGGCTGGCGCGCATTGAACACATCAAGGTAGAAGACACATGGCAATCGTAGAAGTCAAAGTTCCGCAGCTCTCCGAGTCCGTGGCCGAGGCCACTCTGCTGCAATGGAAAAAGAAGATCGGTGACGCCGTCACCGCCGATGAGATCCTGATCGACATCGAGACCGACAAGGTGGTGCTGGAATGCCCGGCGCCGTCGTCCGGTGTGCTGGTTGAAATCCTGCAGGGCGACGGTGCCACCGTGGCCGCCGACCAGCTGATCGCGAAGATCGACACCGCCGCCGTGGCCGCCGTGGCCGGCGTTGCAGCACCTGCCGTGGCCGCCCCCGCTGCGGCAGCCGCGCCGGTGGCCGCTGCCGCTGCCGCGTCCACCAGCAAGGCCGGCGTGGCCATGCCCGCCGCCGCCAAGCTCATGGCCGACAACGCCATGGCCGCCGGTTCCGTGGCCGGTACCGGCAAAGACGGCCGCGTGACCAAGGGCGACGTGCTCGCTGCGGCCGCCGCCCCCAAGGCCGTGGTCGCTTCCGTCGCCATCCCGACCGGTGCACCCACCCGGGTGCTGCCGCAGGTGCCGGTGGTCGCGCCCGACCTGGGCGACCGCCCCGAAGAGCGCGTGCCGATGACGCGCCTGCGTGCCCGCGTGGCCGAGCGCCTGCTGCAGTCGCAGTCCACCAACGCCATCCTGACCACCTTCAACGAAATCAACATGGCCCCGGTCATGGACATGCGCAAGCGCATGCAGGAGCGCTTCGAGAAGGAACACGGCGTCAAGCTCGGCTTCATGAGCTTCTTCGTCAAGGCCGCGGTGCACGCGCTCAAGAAGTTCCCGGTGCTCAACGCCTCGGTGGACGGCAACGACATCGTCTACCACGGCTATTTCGACATCGGTATCGCCGTCGGTTCGCCGCGTGGTCTGGTGGTGCCGATCCTGCGCAACGCCGACCAGATGAGCTTCGCCGACATCGAGAAGAAGATCGCCGAGTTCGGCCAGAAAGCGAAGGACGGCAAGCTGGGCATCGACGAAATGACCGGTGGCACCTTCTCCATTTCCAACGGCGGCACCTTCGGCTCGATGATGTCCACCCCCATCATCAACCCGCCGCAGTCGGCCATTCTGGGCGTGCACGCCACCAAGGACCGCGCCATGGTCGAAAACGGCCAGGTCGTGGTGCGCCCGATGAACTACTTCGCCATGTCCTACGACCACCGCATCATCGACGGCCGCGAAGCCGTGCTGGGCCTGGTGGCGATGAAGGAAGCGCTGGAAGACCCGGCTCGCCTCTTGTTCGACATCTGATCGAACAGCGAAAGTCCAGACGCCCCTTCGGGGGCGTTTGTCCAACCCCATTCAGGATAAAAATCATGTCTCAAGCATTTGACGTCGTCGTGATCGGCGCCGGTCCCGGTGGCTACATCGCTGCCATCCGCGCCGCCCAGCTGGGTTTCAAGGTCGCGTGCATCGACGAGTGGAAAAACGCCGCTGGCGGCCCGGCCCCGGGCGGCACCTGCACCAACGTCGGCTGCATCCCGTCCAAGGCGTGCTGCAGTCCAGCGAGCACTTCGAGCACGCCAACCACCACTTTGCCGACCACGGCATCAGCACCGGCAAGGTGACGATGGACGTGGCCAGGATGGTGGGCCGCAAGGACACCGTGGTGAAGCAGAACAACGACGGCATCCTCTACCTGTTCAAGAAAAACAAGGTCACCTTCTTCCACGGTCGCGGTTCGTTTGCCAAGGCGGTTGATGGCGGCTACGAAGTGCAGGTGACGGGTGCCAAGGAAGAGGTGCTCACCGGCAAGCAGATCG
>PNMN01000257.1 GCA_013823655.1 Comamonadaceae bacterium
GACGCGCAGGCCAAAGGCCACGTTTTCAAACACCGTCATGTGGCGGAACAGCGCGTAATGCTGGAACACAAAGCCCACGTTGCGCTCGCGCACGTGCACGTCGGTGGTGTCTTCGCCGCTGAACAGGATGCTGCCGGTGTCCGGCGTTTCCAGCCCGGCAATGATGCGCAGCAGCGTGGTCTTGCCGCAGCCCGAGGGGCCGAGCAGCGCCAGCAGTTCGCCGGATTCGATGTCGAGCTGGACGTTCTTCAGCGCGTGGAAGTTGCCAAAGTGTTTGTTGACGTCGCGGATCTGGATGCTCATGGTCTTGTCCTCGTTCGGGTCAGGCGCTTGCGGCTGCGGGGCTGGGCAAGGGGCGTTCGGGTGGCAGCTCGGCAATCGCCTTCATTTCGCGTTCGTGCCGCCACTCCACCACGCTCTTGATGGCCAGGGTCACCAGCGCCAGCAGGGCCAGCAGCGAGGCGACGGCGAACGCGGCCACCGACTGGTATTCGTTGTAGAGCACCTCCACATGCAGCGGCATGGTGTTGGTCTGGCCGCGGATGTGGCCCGAGACCACGCTGACGGCGCCGAACTCGCCCATGGCGCGCGCGTTGCACAGAATCACGCCGTAGATCAGGCCCCACTTGATGTTGGGCAGGGTCACACGCCAGAAGGTCTGCCAGCCGGTGGCGCCGAGCACGATGGCGGCCTGCTCCTCTTCGTTGCCCTGCGCCTGCATCAGCGGAATCAGCTCGCGCGCGATGAAGGGAAAAGTGACGAACATCGTGGCCAGGATGATGCCGGGCACGGCAAAGATGATCTTGATGTCGTGTTCCATCAGCCAGGGACCGAACCAGCCCTGCGCGCCAAACACCAGCACGTAAATCAGGCCGGCCACCACCGGCGACACCGAGAACGGCAGGTCGATCAGCGTGGTCAGGAAAGACTTGCCCTTGAACTCGTACTTGGCGATGCACCAGGCCGCCGCCACACCGAACACCAGGTTCATGGGCACGGCGACCGCAGCCACGATCAGCGTCAGGCGGATGGCCGACCAGGCGTCGGGCTCCTTGAGCGCTTCGGCGTAGGCGTCCCAGCCCTTGCGCAAGGCTTCGGTGAACACCGCCGCCAGCGGCAGCACCAGAAACAGGAACATGAAACCCAGCGCGATGCCGGTGAGCAGATAGCGGATCCAGGGCGCTTCGGTGGTGCCGCGCCGGGCGGAGCGGATGTTGTTCGTTTCCCGCCGGGCCGCCCCAAGGGAAACAGCGCCCCCTTGGGGGGCAGCGACCGGCGCAGCCGCGGAGCGTGGGGGCTTGTGGTCTTGGCTCATTGGGAGTTTCCTGCCGAGCGTTTGCGCTGCCAGGCCTGCAAGCCGTTGATGACCAGCAGCAGGATGAACGAAATCACCAGCATCACGGTGGCCACGGCGGTGGCACCGGCGTAGTCGTACTGCTCCAGCTTGCCAATGATGATCAGCGGCGTGATCTCGGAGATCATGGGCATGTTGCCGGCGATGAAGATGACCGAGCCGTATTCACCGATGGCGCGCGCGAAGGCCATGGCAAAACCGGTCAGCAAGGCGGGCGCGATGGTGGGAAAGATGACGCGGCTGAAGGTCTGCCAGCGGGTCGCGCCCAGGCAGGTGGCGGCTTCTTCCAGCTCTTTCTCTACGTCTTCCAGCACCGGCTGCACCGTGCGCACCACAAAGGGCAGGCCAATGAAGATCAGCGCGATCACCACGCCGTTGGGGTTGAAGGCGAGCTGGATGCCGTGGGGTTCGAAAAACTGGCCGATCCAGCCGTTGCCCGCCAGCAGCGCGGTGAGCGAAATGCCCGCCACGGCGGTGGGCAGCGCAAACGGCAAGTCCACCAGCGCGTCCACGATCTTCTTGCCCGGGAAGCTGTAGCGCACCAGCACCCAGGCCACCAGCAGACCGAACACCGCGTTCACACAGGCCGCGATGAAGGAAGCGCCAAAGGTCAGCCGGTACGACGCCAGCACACGCGGCGCGGTCACCGCTTCCCAGAACTGCGGCCAGGTCAGGGTGAAGGTCTTGAGCAACAGCGCCGAGAGCGGGATCAGCACGATCAGGCTCAGGTACAGCACCGTGAACCCCAGCGTGATGTTGAAGCCCGGCAGCACGCGCGCGCTGCGGCGAGGTCCGGAAGAGGAAGCCGTCCCGGCGGACAGCGTGGCAGTGGTCATGACAGAAGAGTTGGTTTGCAGCAGGCGCTGCGGGGAACGAAGTGTCTTGATCCAGAGGTGCGGTGGAACCGGCTTCGCCGGGCCACTCGCACCGTCCCCCCTCCCAGCGCCGCGCAGCGGCGCGCCAGAGAGGGGGGAAGCCGCGTCAGCGGCGCAGGGGGGTGTTCACTGCCCGGCGCAGGGGGGTGTCGTTACTTGTTCGTGTACAGGCGGTCGAACTGCCCGCCGTCGTTGAAGTGCAGCTTCTGCGCTTCACCCAGCGAACCGAAGTACTGTTCAACGGTGAACAGCTTGATCGGCTTGAACACGCTGGCGTGCTTCTTCAACACGGCTTCGTTGCGCGGGCGGATGTTGTGCTGGGCCGCGATTTCCTGGCCTTGCGGGCTGTACAGGAAGTCGAGGTAGGCCTTGGCATCGGCGGCGGTGCCCTTCTTGGCCACGGTGCGCTCGACGATGGCGACCGGGTTCTCGGTCACGATGGAGGCACTCGGGTGAATGGCATCCACCTTGCCCTTGCCGAACTCGCCGTCCACCGACACCACCTCGGACTCGAAGGTCACCAGCACGTCGCCGATGTTGCGCTGCAGGAAGATGCCGGTGGCGTCACGGCCACCGCGCGCCAGCACCGGCACGTTCTTGTAGAGCTTGCTCACGAAGTCCAGCGCGTCGGCGTCGCTGCCGCCCCTGGCGCGCACCTGGCCCCAGGCGGCCAGGTAGGCCATGCGGCCATTGCCGCCGGTCTTGGGGTTGACCACGATCACCTGCACGCCGGGCTTGATGAGGTCGTCCCAGTCCTTGATGCCCTTGGGGTTGCCCTGGCGCACCAGGAACAGCATGGTCGAGGTGGTGGGCGCGGCGTTGTTCGGAAACTTCTGGCGCCAGTCTTTGGCGACCACGCCGCGCTCGGCCAGAAAGTCCACGTCGGTCGTGGTGTTGAAGGTCACCACGTCGGCGGCCAGTCCGTCGGCCACGGCGCGCGCCTGGGCGCTCGACCCGGCGTGCGACTGGTCCACCTTGATGTCTTTGCCCGATGTTTTCTTGACGTGAGCGACGAAAGCGACGTTCAGGTCTTTGTAGAACTCGCGCGACACGTCGTACGACACGTTGAGCAGCGTGGTCTGCGCAGAAGCCAGCGAGGCGGTGGCCAGGGCGATGGCGCCGAGGGCGAGTTGGATGCGGTTTTTCATGGTGAACGGTGGTGCAAAGGACAGAGCAAAGGAAAGATGCCACGCATGGTAGGGAGGAGCCCTTCCATCACAAACGACTTTGTTTTTGTTTTCTTATATGAAAACGGAATGAAACATCGGACTGCAAGG
>PNMN01000258.1 GCA_013823655.1 Comamonadaceae bacterium
TGTCCCGAGCTTGCGCCGGTTGCTGGTGCAGGTGAGTCGCGGCGCAAAGCCTGGCCAGCGTGTGCGGTGGCGAGCGGGTGGGGGTGGTCAAAAGTCTGGACCCCCACACCGGAAACCGACCGCTTAGGGAGATTTTTACGTGCGCAGGTTTTGGGGAGGGGGGTACCCCCCAAGGTGACGCGGTGCCCCGGGAGTGGGGTGAAAAACTCCAGCCACTTGCCCCCTGAGACCGGCCCCTTACCTTCACGCGCAGCGCCGCGAAATGGGCAGGGGGAGGGGGCAGAACTGACCTTTTTTGCCCTGACTGGGGGCAAGTACTGAGGGGGCAAAAATGCCCCCCTCTTTGGCATTCATGCCCCCAAACGTGCCCCCGAAGTGGCCCGGATTGTGGCAAACTTCCCCGGACCTTGACGCACTGTAGAAGTGCCGTTTTCATAGGGGAAAAAGAAAAAGGTCGCACGTCTTTGGAACTGTGCGGCCTTATCTGTGGTGCCCGGGGCCGGAATCGAACCGGCACGCCTTGCGGCGGGGGATTTTGAGTCCCCTGCGTCTACCAATTTCACCACCCGGGCGTCGAATGAATGGGGTCACAAATTATGGCACAGTGCGGTGCATGAACTACCCGACGATTGAAGACGCGATCGGCCACACACCGCTGGTGGCCTTGCAGCGCATCGGTGCTGCCGACCACCAGACCCGTGGCAATGTGATCCTGGGCAAGCTCGAAGGCAACAACCCGGCGGGGTCTGTCAAGGACCGGCCGGCGCTCTCGATGATCCAGCGCGCCCAGGAGCGCGGCGACATCCGGCCCGGCGACACGCTGATCGAAGCGACCTCGGGCAACACCGGCATCGCGCTGGCCATGGCGGCGGCCATCAAGGGCTACCGCATGGTGCTGATCATGCCGGAGGACCTGTCGATCGAGCGCGCGCAGACCATGAAGGCCTTCGGTGCCGAACTCATCCTCACGCCCAAGAGCGGTGGCATGGAATACGCGCGCGACCTGGCCGACAAGATGGAGAAAGAGGGCAAGGGCCGCGTGCTGGACCAGTTCGCCAACGCCGACAACCCGCGCATCCACTACGAGACCACCGGCCCGGAGTTGTGGGAACAGACCGGCGGTCGCATCACGCACTTCGTCAGCGCCATGGGCACCACCGGCACCATCACCGGCGTCTCGCGTTTCCTGAAGGAAAAGAACCCGGCGATCCGCATCATCGGCGCACAACCCAGCGAAGGCTCGCGCATCCCGGGCATCCGCAAATGGCCGCCAGAGTACCTGCCCAAGATCTACGATCCGTCGGGCGTGGACGAGCTGGTGTACGTGAGCCAGAGCGATGCCGAAGACATGTGTCGGCGCCTGGCGCGCGAAGAGGGCATCTTTGCCGGCATCTCCGCTGCCGGTGCCTGCTGGGTGGCGCAGCAGATCGCTGCGCAGGTGGCGAACGCGACCATCGTCTTCATCGTCTGCGACCGGGGCGACCGCTACCTGTCCACGGGCGTCTTCCCGGCTTGAACCGATCGGCCTTGCCGAGCACCACGGCGCCGCGTGTCAGCGGCATAGAATCAGCCATTCCCTGGAAGCATCTCATGAACGCCGACAAAGAACTTGACGCCCGCGGGCTGAACTGCCCCCTGCCGATCCTGAAAGCCAAGAAGGCCCTGGCCGACATGCACAGCGGCCAGACCCTGTGCGTGATTTCCACCGACGCCGGCTCGGTGCGCGATTTCCAGGCGTTCGCCAAGCAGACCGGCAACGAACTGGTGTCGCAGCAAACGGTGGGCAGCGATCACTACACCGTGCTCAAGCGCCGCTGACTTCAAGCCCGTTTGAACCGACCCCACTGGCAGTTGATCGGTCCATGGAAGTCCTGCTGGTTGACCCCTTCGTCCCCGAAGCCTTGAACTGGCTGCAGGAGCGCCACGATGTGTCGTTCCGTCCCGAGCTGGGCGACGACCCGATCACGCTGCGCAACGCGGTCTACAAGACGCGCGCCATCGTGCTGCCACCGCACGTGGTGGTCTCGCAGGAGTTCCTGAACTTCGCGCCCAAGCTGGAGGTGGTGGCGCGCATGCAGATCTCCAGCGACAACACCGATCTGGACGCCTGCGCCAAGCGCCAGGTGCGGGTGATCCAGGCGCGCAGCGCCACCGTGCGATCCAACGCCGAGTACCTGCTCTACGGTCTGCTCATGCTGTACCGCCGTGGCATGGTGAGCGCGCTGCTGGGGCGCAAGATTTCACAGGTGCGCATGGGCCGCGAACTGGCCGGCAGCACGGTCGGGCTGCTCGGCCTGGCACCCGTGGCCCACACGCTCGCTCCCATGCTCAAGGCCCTGGGTGTGCGCCTGCTGGGCTACGACCCGGCGGTGCACCACGCCGCCCCGATCTGGGACAAGCTGGGTGTGGAGCCGACCACCCTGAACGATCTGCTGGGCCGCTCGGACGCCGTGTCGCTGCAGGTGGTGTACGCCTCGCGCTTCAAGGGTTGGCTCAACGAGCGCGTGCTGAACCATTGCAAACCCGGGCAGCTGTGGGTCGGCGTGAGCCGCAGCTCGCTGTTCGACCCGGAAGCGCTGGCGCTGGCGCTGACCGATGGCCGCATCGACGCCTGCCTGATGGATGGGGCCAACCCGACGTTCGCCGCCGAAGGCACACCGCTGTACGGCGTGCCCAACCTGCACCTGACGCCGCGCCTGGGTTCGCACACCCGGGAGGCCAAGCTGCGCGCCAGCTGGTACGTGGCGCACCGGGTGCACGAAACCCTCTCGCCCATGGCCGCCCGGGCCGAAGCGAAGGTGAGCGACTTTTCCGTGCTCGACAGCCTGGAATACCCGGCCGATCAGGTCGATCCCCAGGCGGTCACGCCGTCGCAGTGGGGTTCCTGGCGGCGCTGAGCGGTTGGCGCCTCAAGCGCCCAGCCGCACCAGCTGCTCGCGCACCTTGACCAGCGTGGCGCCGAAATCGGCCACCCGCTTGCGTTCCTGCTCCAGCACCGCCGCCGGGGCTTTGGCCACAAAGGCCTCGTTCGCCAGCTTGGCGTTGGCTTTGGCGATCTCGCCTTCGAGGCGCGCGGCTTCCTTGGACAGGCGGGCCTTCTCGGCGGCCACGTCGATGGCCATGAACAGGCACAGGCGCACCACCGCGTCGCCGCTGCCCACCACCGCCACCGGAGCGGCCTGCGCGGCGGCGGCCCAGGCGGCCTCGTCGGTGAACACCTGCACCTCGCTCAGTTTCGCCAGGCCCTGCAGCACGGCCGCGTTGGCCTGCATGAAGGCGGTGTCGCCGACCACGTACAGCGGCAGCCGCGTGGCGGGGGACACGCCCAGCTCGCCGCGCAGCGTGCGGCAGGCGTCCACCAGGCCTTTGAGCTTGGCCACAGCCGCTTCGGCGGATTCGTCGATGCGTTCGGGCTGGCTCACCGGATAGGCCGCCACGCTGACCGACTCGCCCGCACGAGCGGCCACGGGCGCCACCTTCTGCCACAGTTCTTCGGTGATGAAC
>PNMN01000259.1 GCA_013823655.1 Comamonadaceae bacterium
CGCTGGAAATGCCCATGAACACTGAAAAAACTGGCCACGCAGAGGCGCACCCGCTGGGTGATGGCGCTACCGACCCGATTGAGCCGCCCGGGAGCGCGCTGGCGGCGTTGCTCCTCCTGGCGTGCAGCAGCCCGCTGCGTCGTCACGCCTTGCCAGCCCACTCCCGGACAGCCCACTCGGGTCCGTCCAACTGCGGTTTCTAGGTTCAAATGACCGTTTCCTTGACTACAGTCACCGCAGCGGATGCCGATACAAAAAGGCATCAGACACCAGGAAACGACACCATGTTCACCTCCGTCAACTCCCGCGCCGCCGCCGCCTACAAGCGGGTCGCCGCCGAAACCAGCGTACAGGGCGCCGACCCGCACCAGCTCGTCGGCCTGCTGTTCGACGCCCTGCTCCAGTCCATCGCGGCAGCGCGCGGCGCCATGGCGCGCCACGACGTCCAGACCAAGGGCACAGCCCTGGGCAAGGCGGTGCGCATCATCGAAGAAGGCCTCAAGGCCGGCCTGAATTTGCGCGACGGTGGCGAGATCGCGCGCAACCTGCACCAGCTCTACAGCTACAGCGTGCTGCGCCTGACCCAGGCCAACCTGCACAACGACGCCGCAGCGCTGCAAGAGGTGATCCGCCTGATCGAGCCGGTGGCCGAGTCGTGGAAGCTCATCAAAGGCCCGAGCCCGGCCTACCTGCAGCCCGTCACGGGAGCCTGACCATGGCACACCGCCTGCTCGACTACTACAAGGCGATCGACCACGCCAGCCAGAAAATGCTGGAGGCCGCCCAGACCGAAAACTGGGACCAGGTGGTGCACCTCGAAGGCGCCTGCGCCGTGCTGATCGCCCAGCTGCGCCACCAGTCGCGCACCGACAACCTGGCGCCCGAAGAGCGCAAGGAAAAAACCCGCATCATGCAGCGCATCCTGCGCGCCGACGCCGAGATCCGCTGCCTGGCCGAACCCTGGCTGAACGACCTCGAACAGTTGATGGATTCCAAGGGAAGCGTGCATTGAACACGCCAAAGCCCGGGAACACCAGCAATGCGCCCGGAGCAAGTGACCCTATCCAGAATGCGGCGGAACCGGCTTTGCCGGGCCGCTCGCATTGCCCCTTGAGGGGCGGAGCGGCCACACGAAGTGGGCAAGCGACGGGGGTGGTTCAAACCGACATATTCATGATGTCGGTGTAGGCCGACACCATGCGGTTGCGCACATGCATGGTGGCCTGGAAGCCGATCTGGGCCTTCTGCATCGCCAGCATGGTTTCTTCCAGGCTGACCTTGGGGTTGCCCAGCTGCACCTGGGTTTGCAAGCGGCTGGCTTCATTTTGCGCCGCACTCACGTTCTGCAGCGCGGTCTTGAAATTGTCGGCAAAACCACCGGCCACACCGGCGGCCGGGCCCGCCGGGCGCTTCAGGCCGGTCTGGCCAACCGAACCCAGGCCCTGGCTGGTCAGGGGGGAGATTCGCAGTTCCATGGCGTGATCCTTCCTCAAGAAATGGGGGCACAACCCGATACTAGGGAACGGCGCGCAAAAACGCGTCGGGAATAGGGGCACAAAGGGAGGCCTTTTCACCGCTATGCGGGCGGCAGCGGGGCCGAATAATCGGTCGCAACGGGGGTGATTTCCTCCGCTTGAGACCGAACACCCCAACCCATTCCCATGAGCAACACCGTCGCCGAAGTCGAACTCCAGCCGGTCAACCGCAACGCTTTCAGCGCCGGCCTCTCGCGCATGGACAACGCGCAGAAGATCAAGCTCGGCCTGGGCGCCCTGGCCCTGCTGGGCATCGTCCTGGTGCTCTTCTTCATGGGCCGCCAGCCCGACTTCAAGGTGCTCTACACCAATCTGAACGACAAGGACGGTGGCGCCATCGTGGCCCAGCTCACGCAGATGAACGTGCCCTACCAGCACAGCGCGGGCGGCAGCGCCATTCTGGTGCCGGCCGACCAGGTGCACGACGTGCGCCTGCGCCTGGCCTCGCAGGGTCTGCCCAAGGGCTCGGTCACCGGCTTCGAGCTGATGGAGGCCAACCGCTTTGGCATGACGCAGTTCCAGGAGCGCCTGACGTTCCAGCGCGGGCTCGAAGGCGAACTCACCCGCTCGATCCAGTCGCTCTCTTCCGTGCAGGCCGCGCGCATCCACCTCGCGCTGCCGAACCAGAACGGCTTCTTTCGCCAGCAGCAAAAACCCAGCGCCTCGGTGCTGCTGACCCTGCACCCCGGTCGCTCGCTGGACAAGTCGCAGGTGGCCGGCATCGTGCACCTGGTGGCCTCCAGCGTGCCCGAGATGAACCCCAAGGCGGTCAGTGTGGTGGACGCTGCGGGCAACCTGCTCTCGGCCTCACCCGACGGCACGGCGCAGGGTGTCGATCTGGAAAAGCTGCAGTACACGCAGCAGATTGAACAGCTCTACACCCGGCGCATCCTGGACATGATCGAGCCGCTGGTGGGTGTGGGCAACGTGAAGGCCCAGGTCAGCGCCGAGATGGACTTTTCGCAGGTCGAGTTCACCAGCGAACAGCACCGGCCCAACCAGGGCGGCGAGCCCGGCGCGGTGCGCAGCCAGCAGATCGTGGAAGACGGCACGGCGCCAGCGGCCCAGCCCGCCGGTGTGCCCGGCGCCACCAGCAACCAGCCGCCCGCCACCGGCAGCGCACCCATCAACGGCGCCGCCGCAGCGCTGGGCGTGGCCAGCAACGGCGGCGCCGACGGTTCGTCCCGCCGCGAATCCGTCATCAACTACGAAGTGGACAAGACCGTCAAGGTGGTGCGCGAATCCACCGGCACGATCAAGCGCCTGAGCGCCGCCGTGGTGGTGAACCACCGCAGCAGCACCGACCGGAATGGCAAAGACGTCTCCACCCCGATCCCGCCCGAACAGCTGGAGCAGATGACCGCCCTGGTGCGCCAGACCATCGGCTTCAACAACGAGCGGGGCGACTCCGTCAACGTGCTCAACGCCGCCTTCAACGTGAACAAGCCCGAAGAAGCCGAAGGCGTCTCCTGGTGGCAGCAGCCCGACAACCAGGACCTCGCGCGCAGCATGGCCTTCCCGGTCGGCATGGTGCTGCTGGGTCTGGTGGTGCTCATGGGCATGGTGCGCCCGGGGCTCAAGCTCATGAAGACGCCCGTCGCACCGCCCACCAGCCCCAGTCCGCTGGCGCCGCAGCTCAGCGCGGTGCTCAACGAGGCGCCCGAGCGACCCGGCCTTCCGATGCCCGATGCCCACAAAGAACCCGCCGCCGCCGACCCGCGCCTGGCCGACGCCAAGCGCCTGGCGCTGGAGAACCCGGTGGCGGTGGCCAACATCGTCAAGGGCTGGGTCAACGGCGAGGCCCCGGCATGAGGAAGGAACACCCCCGCCGCGCTGCGCGCGACCCCCTCAAGGGGGCGGCACTGGCGGCCCGGCAAAGCCGGTTCCGCGGTGCCCTGGCGTTGGGGGCATTTCGCGCCGGAGAGTCCTTGCACCCCCGC
>PNMN01000260.1 GCA_013823655.1 Comamonadaceae bacterium
TGCGCCGCTTCGCGTCTTGAACTTTCTGAGTCTGGAAACTGCCATGCCCCACAGCCACAAGATCACCCCGCAGGAAGCCCTGCAGCGCACCATCGAGCACCGCGAAATCTTCCACGACGAAATGCTGCA
Source organism: Comamonadaceae bacterium (assembly GCA_013823655.1). Taxonomy (GTDB): domain Bacteria; phylum Pseudomonadota; class Gammaproteobacteria; order Burkholderiales; family Burkholderiaceae_C; genus Hydrogenophaga. Next base: position 130 of record PNMN01000260.1, read on the forward strand.
CCTGATGCGCCTGATCATGAGCGGCGAGATGTCGCCGGTGATGATGGCGGCGCTGATCACCGGGTTGCGCGTGAAGAAGGAAACCATCGGCGAAATCACCGCCGCGGCCCAGGTGATGCGCGAGTTCTCGACCAAGGTCCACGTGGCCGACAAGACCCACCTGGTGGACATTGTGGGCACGGGCGGCGACGGCTCGCACACCTTCAACATCTCGACCTGCGCCATGTTCGTGGCTGCGGCGGCAGGCGCCAAGGTCAGCAAGCACGGCGGGCGCAGCGTCAGCAGCAAGAGCGGCAGTGCCGACGTGCTGGAAAGCCTGGGTGTCAACATCAACCTGCCGCCCGACGCGATCACGCGCTGCATCGAACAGGTGGGGGTGGGCTTCATGTTTGCGCCCAACCACCACCCGGCCATGAAAAACGTGGCGCCGGTGCGCCGCGAACTGGGCATCAAGACCCTCTTCAACATCCTGGGTCCGCTGACCAACCCGGCCTCGGCGCCCAACATCCTGATGGGCGTGTTCCACCCCGACCTGGTCGGCATTCAGGTGCGCGCGCTGCAGCGCCTGGGCGCCGAACACGCGCTCGTGGTCTACGGCCGCGACGGCATGGACGAGGTGTCGCTGGGCGCGGCCACCCTGGTCGGTGAACTCAAGGGCGGCGAGATCACCGAATACGAAATCCACCCGGAAGACTTTGGCCTCACGATGGCGAGCAACCGCACCCTGCGCGTGGAGACGCCGGAAGACTCCAGGGCCATGCTGCTGGGGGTGCTCAACAACAGCGACGAACCCGCCATCAAGGCCGCCAAGGACATCGTGGCGCTCAACGCCGGTGTGGCGCTGTACGCGGCCAATGTGTGCGCCGACATGATGCAGGGCATCGCGCTGGCGCGCCGCGCCATCGAGTCCGGCGCCGCCGCCCGCAAGCTGCGCGAGCTGACCGACTTCACCCAGATCGCCACCGCCAGCACCGGTCCCTGAGCACCACCATGCCGGTCTGGCTGCAAAACGAAGGCGCCTGGATCGCCATCGGCGTGTCTGTGGTCTTTTTGATCGCAGCTGTCGTGCTGCACCGCGTTGTCATGCGGGTGCTCAAGTCCCCCAACCCTGCGGATCAAACCGCACAACGCCCGGCGCACAACGCCGGACCCGCCCACCATGAGTGACATCCTGAACCGAATCGTGGCCGTCAAGCACGAAGAGATCGCCGCCGCGCGCAAGAAAAAGCCGCTGGAGGCGGTGCGCTTCGATGCCGAAAGCCGTGTGCTGACGCGCGACTTCGAGGGCGCGCTGCGCAAGAAAATCGCGCTCGGCCAGGCGGCGGTGATCGCCGAGATCAAGAAGGCCAGCCCGAGCAAGGGCCTGCTGCGCGAAGACTTCATCCCGGCCGACATCGCCCAGAGCTACGCCGAAGGTGATGGAGAGATCAACGCCGCCTGTCTGTCGGTGCTGACCGACAGACAATTTTTCCAGGGCAGCCCGGACTTTCTCAAGCAGGCCCGCGCCAGCTGCGACCTGCCGGTGCTGCGCAAGGACTTCATGGTGGACCCGTACCAGGTGTACGAGGCCCGTGCCATGGGGGCCGACGCCATCCTGTTGATCGCCGCCTGCCTGGACGATGCGCAGATGGCCGATCTGGAAGCGATGGCGCTCAGCATCAACATGGCGGTGCTGGTGGAGGTGCACGACCGCGAGGAGCTGCAGCGCGCGCTGAAACTCAAGACGCCGCTGCTGGGCATCAACAACCGCAACCTGCGCACGTTTGAAGTCACGCTGCAGACCACGCTGGACCTGCTGCCCGACGTGCCCGCCGACCGGCTGCTGGTGACCGAGTCCGGCATTCTGGGCCGCAACGACGTGACGAAGATGCGCGCTGCGGGCGTGCACGCCTTCCTGGTGGGCGAAGCCTTCATGCGCGCGCCCGAGCCGGGTCTGGCGCTGGCCGAACTGTTTGCCTGACAGACCGACTGTGGCGGTGCAAAGCGCTTTGGAGTGGGGTGCCCCGGTCGGGCACACAGAAATCGCCTGCGGCCGGTTGCTGAACGCCGACCCGGCGCAGTGGCCAGTGAGCAGCGACTGGTCGGGGCCGGTGGACGACTTCTGGATGTCTGCGCGTGGTCAAACCTTGCGGGCCTTCCTCCGGCAGCGGCTGGAACAGGGCGCTGTCGTCTACCCGCCCCAGCCACTGCGAGCCCTGGCGTTAACACCGCAGGCCGGGGTGCGGGTGGTGATCCTCGGTCAGGACCCGTACCACGGTCCCGGTCAGGCAGAGGGTTTGGCGTTTTCGGTGGCACCCGGCGTCAAGACGCCGCCCAGCCTGCGCAATCTGTTCAAAGAGTTGCACCGCGACCTTGGTCTGCCAGTGCCTGGCAGCGGTTCGCTGGTGCGCTGGGCCCGGCAGGGCGTGCTGTTGCTCAACACCTGCCTCACGGTGGAAGAGGGGCGAGCTGCCAGCCATGCCGGGCAAGGCTGGGAGTCGCTGACCGATGCGGTCATCCGGCGCTGCAGCGATGCCGGACCTCCCAAGGTGTTTCTGCTCTGGGGTGCCCATGCGCAGAAAAAAACAGCCCTGATCGACGGTCAGCGGCACCAGGTGCTGTGCGCCAACCACCCCTCGCCGCTGTCGGCCAGCCGCGGACCGGTGCCGTTTCTGGGCTGCGGACATCTGGGCGCGGCCAACCGCTGGCTGGCCAGTCAGGGGCTGCCCCAGGTGGCGTGGTGATCAGGGGTAAGTGCTGACAAGTGCCAAAAAACCATGGCATAATGCCGGGCTGCGCTATGGAGGGGTGGCCGAGTGGTTAAAGGCAGCAGACTGTAAATCTGCCCGCTTACGCGTACGCTGGTTCGAATCCAGCCCCCTCCACCAGCGATCACCAGCGGTCAATGGGTAATGTGCGAGCGATTGAAATCAAGGCGCTCTGAATGTTGGAAGCCCTTGTGGGTGTGAAGACGGTTCGGGCGGGAGTAGTTCAATGGTAGAACTCCAGCCTTCCAAGCTGATCACGCGGGTTCGATTCCCGTCTCCCGCTCCATGTTTTCTTGATGGCTGGGTGTTAGAAGTTTTCTGAGGCGTCCGGTGTGTGCTGGGTGCCTTGGCCCTTGTGGCTCAGTGGTAGAGCACTCCCTTGGTAAGGGAGAGGTCGCGGGTCCGATTCCCGCCAAGGGCACCACATTTGTTCTGGTGTTTCGGCAATTTTGATTTGGAGCTGAAAAATGGCAAAAGAGAAATTTGAGCGGACCAAGCCGCACGTCAACGTCGGCACCATTGGTCACGTGGACCATGGCAAGACCACCCTGACGGCGGCCATCACCACCGTGC
>PNMN01000261.1 GCA_013823655.1 Comamonadaceae bacterium
CCAGGGCTCCCGTGGAACCGGCTCAGCCGGGCCACAGGGAGCGTCCCCCCACCGGGGGGAAGACGCGAAGCGGCGCAGGGGGGCCTCATAGCTAGTGCGGGAACGGCCACAACCGCAACTTCTGCTTCGCAAGGCTCCACATCTTGGCCAGACCGTGTGGCTCCACGATCAGGAACCAGACGATCAGCGCACCAAAAACCATGAACTCGATGTGCGAGACCAGGGCGGTGGAGATTTCCACGCCGACCAGACCGCCCGTCCAGGGCAGGAACTGGTTGAGAAAAATCGGCAGCACGACGATGAAGGCGGCGCCAAAGAAGCTGCCCATGATGGAGCCCATGCCGCCAATGATGACCATGAACAGCAGCTGGAACGAGCGATCGATGTTGAAGGCGGCGGGCTCCCAGGAACCCAGGTGCACGAAGGCCCAGAGGGCGCCAGCCACGCCGACGATGAAGGAGCTGACCGCGAAGGCGCTGAGCTTGGCGTACATGGGGCGGATGCCGATGACGGCGGCGGCCACGTCCATGTCGCGAATCGCCATCCACTCACGGCCAATGGCCGAGCGCACCAGGTTCTTGGCCAGCAGGCCGAACACCACCAGGAAGCCCAGGCAGAACAGGTATTTTTCGTGCGGCGTGTTGATGGTCCAGCCAAAAACGCTCAGGTTCGAGACCGCCACCGAACCCGACGAGCTGTTGTTGGTGAACCAGCCGATGCGGCTGAAGGCCCAGTCGCAGAAAAACTGCGCCGCCAGCGTGGCCACCGCCAGGTACAAGCCCTTGACGCGAAGGCTGGGAATGCCGAACACCAGGCCCACCAGCGTGGCGAAGAAGCCGCCCGAAAGCAAGGCCACGATCAGCGGCATGCCGTCGATGCGGATATAGGTGTTGTAGGCCATGTAGGCGCCCACCGCCATGAAGGCGCCCGAACCCAGCGAGATCTGCCCGCAATAGCCCACCAGAATGTTCACACCCAGGGCGGCCAGCGCCAGGATCAGGAACGGGATCAGGATGGCGCGGAACATGTACTCGTCGGCCAGCATCGGCACGCCAATGAAGGCGAACGCGATCAGCGCCAGCACGGCCCAGCGGTCCTGCGCGATCGGGAAGATCTGCTGGTCGGTGCGGTAGGAGGTCTTGAATTGACCGTTTTCTCGATAGAACATATGGACTCTTATTCAGTTGGGGTCAGAGCACATTTGCTGCGCAAATCGTGGTCTGACCCACAAGGTATTCAGACGCGGTCAATGATCTTCTCGCCGAACAAACCCTGCGGCCGGAACAGCAGGAACACCAGCGCCAGCACATAGGCAAACCAGATCTCGATGCCGCCGCCCACATAGGGACCGAGGTAGACCTCGGAGAGCTTTTCGCCCACGCCGATGATCAGGCCGCCGATGATGGCGCCGGGCACCGAGGTGAGGCCGCCCAGGATGATCACGGGCAGGGCGCGCAGCGCCACCGTGGCGAGCGAAAACTGCACGCCCAGCTTGGAGCCCCAGATGATGCCGGCCACCAGCGCGGTGATGCCGGCCACGAACCACACGATGACCCAGATGCGCTTGAGCGGAATGCCGATCGACTGCGCGGCCTGGTGATCGTCGGCCACCGCCCGCAGCGCGCGACCGGTGCCGGTCTTCTGGAAGAACAGCGACAGCACCACCACCAGCAGCGCCGCCACGCCAGCGGCGTAAACGTCTTCCAGGCTGATCAGCACACCGCCCTCAAAGGTGTTCTGGAACAGAAACACCGGCTCCTTGGGCATGCCGACGTCGATCTGGTAAATGGCACTGCCAAAGAGCGTCTGGCCAAAACCGTCGAGAAAGTAGGTGATGCCCAGCGTGGCCATGAGCAGCGTCACGCCCTCCTGGTTGACCAGGTGGCGCAGCACCAGGCGCTCGATCAGCCAGGCCAGGATGAACATGCAGCCAGCGGCGATGAAGAAGGCGATCACGTTGCCCAGCAGCTTGCTCTCCAGCCCCAGCCACTGCGGTATCCACTCCGAGAAGCGGGCCATGGCCAGTGCCGCGAACAGCACCATCGCGCCCTGCGCGAAGTTGAACACGCCCGAAGCCTTGTAAATCAGCACGAAGCCCAGCGCCACCAGCGAATACAGCATGCCGGCCATCAGGCCGCCAATCAATGCTTCGATAAAGAATCCCATATCAAATCCTCAGAGGTTCACCCATGCACAACGCATGGAGCGAAAAAGGTGGGGCGAGAGGTCTTGTCCAGGGCTGCCGTGGATCCGGCTTTGCCGGGCCACAGGGAGCGTTCCCCTCCCGCCGCAGGCGAGAGAGGGGGAAGACGCGAAGCGGCGCAGGGGGTGCATATCAGTGGCTCGTGCCGAGGTACGCGCTGATGACTTCTTCGTTGCTGCGCACCTCGTCGGGTGTGCCGTCGCCGATCTTCTTGCCGTAGTCCAGCACCACCACGCGGTCGGAGATGTCCATCACCACGCTCATGTCGTGCTCGATCAGCACGATGGTGGTGCCGAACTCGTCGTTCACGTCCAGGATGAAGCGGCTCATGTCCTGCTTCTCTTCCAGGTTCATGCCGGCCATCGGCTCGTCGAGCAGCAGCACCTTGGGCTCCATGGCCAGGGCGCGGCCCAGGTCGACGCGCTTTTGCAGGCCGTAAGGCAACTGGCCCACCGGCGTCTTGCGGTGCGCCTGGATTTCCAGGAAGTCGATGATGTGTTCGACGAACTCGCGGTGCTGCTCTTCTTCCTTCTGCGCCGGGCCGATGCGCAGCGCCTGCAGGAACAGGTTGCTTTTGATGCGCAGGTTGCGCCCCGTCATGATGTTGTCGATCACGCTCATGCCCTTGAACAGCGCCAGGTTCTGGAAGGTGCGGGCGATGCCCATCTCGGCCACCTGCCGGCTGTTCATGTGCTTGAAGGTCTTGCCGCGGAAGTTGATCGAGCCTTCCTGCGGCTGGTACACGCCGTTGATGCAGTTGAGCATGGAGCTCTTGCCCGCACCGTTGGGGCCGATGATGGCGCGCACCTCGTGCTCCTTCACGTTGAAGGAAATGTCGGTCAGCGCCTTCACGCCACCGAAGCGCAGGCTGATGTTGTGCACGTCCAGGATGACGTCGCCGATTTTTTTGCTCATTGAGCCCCCACGCTGGTCATTTCATGTACTGCGCTGCCCCCCGAGGGGACTTGCACAACTTGGAGCGGTCCGGCGTTGTTCATGCTGCGGCTTTCACGGGGGCAAAAGTCTTGGCGTCGCGCACCTGCAGCGTGGCGCTCACGCTGCCGGTGCGGCCGTCTTCGAACTTCACCTGGGTTTCAATGAACTGCTCGGTCTTGCCGCCGTACAGCGCGTCGATCAGCACGCTGTACTTGTCGGCGATGAAGCCGCGGCGGACCTTGTTGGTGCGGGTGAGTTCGCCGTCGTCGGCGTCCAGCTCTTTGTGCAGCACCAGGAAGC
>PNMN01000262.1 GCA_013823655.1 Comamonadaceae bacterium
TCCGGACCGGCGGGCGACATCGGTCGCAACTGCCTCAAGAGCTGGCAATTCATGGCCGACCGGCTGGGCGGCGCGGCCAACCCGGCGGGCGTGCGGTTCCGGGTGGCGGGTTTTGACAACCGGGGTTCGCCGCAGGCGAGCCTGAACGCGCTCAAGGCCGCCATCGATCACGGCTTTCGCTACATCGTGCAGGGCAACGGCTCGGGCGTGGCCACCACCCTGACCGACGCGATCAACCGCCACAACGCGAACCACCCCGACCGGATCGTGCTCTTCATCAACTACGCCGCCATGGACCCGGCACTCACCGGCGAGAACTGCAGCTACTGGCATTTCCGCATCGACGCCGACACCTCCATGAAGATGCGGGCGCTGGTCGGCTACATGGCCGGGCAAGCGCAGTGGCGCAAGGTGTACCTGCTGAACCAGAACTATGTGCACGGCCAGCAGTTCGCGCAGTATTTCAAGACCGAGATGGCGCGCCAGTCGCCCGATGTGCAGGTGGTGGGTGAGGCGTTGCACCCGCTGTTCCAGATCAAGGACTTCACGCCCCAGGTGCGGCACATCCAGGCCTCGGGCGCACAGGCGCTGCTGACCGGCAACTGGGGTGCCGATCTGCTGCACCTGGTGGAGGCGCTGCAGGCCCATGGCCTGGGCATCCCGGTGTTGGCCTACTACCCCAGCCTGGCAGGCACCCCCACGGCGCTGGCCCGCTCGGGGGAGCGGCTGCCGGTGTACCAGGTGGCCTGCAGCCACAGCAACCAGCCAGGGCCGGTGGCGGACCTGGCCACGGCTTTTCGCGCGCAGCACGGCGAAGACTTTGTGCTCTATGCCAGTTACGACGGCATCCAGATGCTGGGCCGCGCGATGGCCGATGTCCGCAGTACCCAGGCCTTGCCGGTGGCCGCACGCCTGAGCGGCCTGAGCTTTCAGGGCTTCAATGGGCCGGTGCTGATGCGGGCCGACGACCACCAGCTCCAGAAAGGCGTGTACATCTCGCGCTGGCAGAAAGTGAGTGCCCTGTATCCGCGCGGCGCCGAAGGCACGGCCTACACCTTTGCCCCGGTGCATTTCACCGAAGGGCTGCGCCTCGGCGGCACGCCGCAGTGCGGTCTGCCGCGATCCTGAGGCGCGTCGCTGGTGCGATCAAAAACCCGTTCGCCGGACCGATGAGCCCTGGCGAGGGCAGGCAGGTCCGATCGCCTGGCCCACCGGGCGGCTAGCATTCGACTCAGGCCATACTCTGGGCCGTCCCGCCCCGCCCCGCTCCAGTCTTGAACCCGTTTCGCCCCTGAAAGCCCTCCCACATGGAGTTCTTCATCATCTCCATGCTCAACGGCGTGAGCTACGGCTTGCTGCTGTTCATGTTGAGCGCGGGTTTCACGCTGATCTTCAGCATGATGGGGGTGCTCAACTTCGCGCACGCCAGTTTTTACATGCTGGGCGCCTACATCGGCTACTCGGTGGCACAGCGGGTGGGTTTCTGGCCGGGGCTGATCGTGGCACCCGTGGTGGTGGGTCTGCTGGGTGCGCTGTTCGAGCGCCTGTCCCTGCGCAAGGTGCACAAGTTCGGTCACGTACCCGAGCTGCTCGTGACCTTCGGCCTGTCGTACGTCATCCTGGAGCTGGTGCAGCTGATCTGGGGCCGCACGGCGGTGGAGTTTGCGCCGGCGGACATCCTGCGTGGTCCGGCCTTCACATTGGTCCACCACGCCAGCGACGGTCTGGGGATTTTCCTGGGTTCGGTCGATCCTGCGGTCTGCAGCGCCGAAGGCACGGTCTGCACCCCGTTTCCGGCCACCCGGGCCTTCATGATGGCGGTGACGCTGCTGATGCTGGTGGCGCTGTGGCTGCTGCTCACGCGCACCCGCATCGGCCTGGTGATCCAGGCCGCGCTGACCCACCCCGAGATGGTCGAAGCCCTGGGCCACAACGTGCCGCGGGTGCTGATGCTGGTGTTCGGCGTCGGCACCGGTCTCGCGGGCCTGGCCGGGGTGATCGGTGGCAGCACCTTCGTGACCGAGCCCCACATGGCGGCCGCGGTGGGCTCGATGATTTTTGTCGTGGTGGTCGTGGGCGGGCTGGGATCGCTGTCGGGCGCGTTCCTCGCTTCGCTGCTCATCGGTCTGATCCAGACCTTCGCGGTCGGCCTGGATCACTCGTTGATCGGCCTGGCCGAGCAGTTGGGCATGCAGGTGAGCGAGGCCCTGCGCGCAAACGCATTGCTGACGCTGCGGCTCTCGCAGGTGGCGCCCATCCTGCCGTACCTGCTGCTGGTGCTGATCCTGATCTTTCGACCCAGGGGGCTTTTCGGTACCCGGGAAGCCTGACCGGCCATGCCAAGCCAGCCACACCCACTGCAATCCCCGAGCGTCGGCCGCTGGACCGTCTGGGCGCTGTTCGCGCTGCTGCTGGCGCTGGCCCCGGTGCTGTTCAGCAGCAACCTGGCGGTGACCATGCTGGCACAGATGGGCATCGCCATCATCGCCTGCCTGTCCTACAACATCCTGCTGGGGCAGGGCGGCATGTTGAGTTTCGGGCACGCGGTCTACACCGGGCTGGGCTCGTACCTGGCCATTCATGCGCTGAACCGGGTCACGGACGGCGGCTGGCCGATCCCGGTGAGCCTGATCCCGCTGGTGGGTGGCCTGGCGGGGCTCTCCTTTGCCCTGCTGTTCGGCTATGTGACCACCCGGAAGGCCGGCACATCCTTCGCCATGATCACGCTCGGCATGGCCGAACTGGTGTTCGCCATGTCGCTGATGTTCACCGGCTTTTTCGGTGGCGAGGCGGGTGTGTCCGGCAACCGGGTGGTGGGCGAGCCCTTCATGGGCATCAGTTTCGGCCCGCCGATCCAGGTCTATTACCTGATCGCGCTCTACACCTTCGTCTGTGCGGCGCTCATGTTTGCCTTCACCCGCACGCCGCTGGGCCGCATGCTCAACGCGGTGCGAGACAACCCCGAGCGCGTCGAGTTCATCGGCTACAGCACGCAGATGGTGCGCTACCTCGCGTTCATGATCGCGGGGTTTTTTGCCGGTATCGCGGGCGGCCTGGGCGCTCTGCATTTCGAGATCGTCACCGCCGAGGTGGTGAGCGCGGCGCGATCGGGCGGCTACCTGCTGTTCACCTTCCTGGGTGGTGCCACCGTCTTCTTCGGCCCCATCATCGGCGGCGTGCTGATGGTGCTGGCCGCCGTGCTGCTCTCCGAACTGACCAAGGCCTGGCTGCTCTACCTGGGCCTGATCTTCCTGTTCATGGTGATGGTCGCACCGGGCGGCATCGCCAGCCTGATCATGATGAACCTGCGCCTGGCTTCGTTCGGCAGGCTGCGCGAGGTCTGGACGGCCTACCTGGCGCTGGGCAGCACCGCGTTGGTGGCCTTGCTCGGCGCGGGTGCCATGGTGGAGATGGTCTACCACCTGCAA
>PNMN01000263.1 GCA_013823655.1 Comamonadaceae bacterium
ATGTTCAAACGGCGCTGCACATCCACGAACAAGGTGCCCTTGCGCTCTTGCTGCAGCACCGACAGGGCATCGCTGCTGTGCAGCGAGAAGTATCTGACCTGGCCCTCGAAGTCGGCTTTGTAGGCCTGCGCGCCCCACATCACCCAGCGCCGCAAGCCGCCCAGCGTGAGCTGGGACAGCAGGCGGTCCAGGTTTTCCAGCATCGGGCGCAGGCCGCGCGGCGCCTGCGCCAGCACGATGGACAGCACGTTGAGGTAGTGGCGAAACAGCTCCCCGTCACCCAGGCGGGCCGCCGCCAGCGGCGCCGTGCCCACGATCAGCGTGAGCACCGCGCCAGAAGTCTTGGACGCCATGCCGAGCAGGAAATTGACGACATCGGGCAGCACGTCTTCACCGATGGCGCGCGCCACCTCGGGCATGGTCTGGATGAAGCTCACCACCAGTTCTTCGCCGCGCCCCAGGTGGTGCAGGGCCAGCGCACCCTTGAGGTAGTTGTCCAGCCCGCGCGCCGAAAACACCCGCGCCGCTTCGCCCCAGGCGGCGCGCAGCACGTCCTGCGCGTCGTGCGGCAGATCGGCCAGGAGTCAGCGTGGTCGTCGAGGTGGATGGCCATGGCACGGGCGGGCTGGAATGCGGCTGCCGGATCAGAAGTAGGTGGTCACGGCCGAGTCGAGCGCGTCGCGCATGTCGGGGTCGTCGGTGATCGGGCGCACCAGCGCCACCCGGCAGGCCGCCAACGCGGGCACGCCTTGCGCGATCAGCGAGCCCGCGTAGATCAGCATGCGGGTGGACAGGCCTTCGTCCAGTCCGTGGCCCTTGAGGTTGCGCGCGCGCTCACCGATGTGCACCAGCTTCTTGGCCACGTCCAGGCCCACGCCCGACTCGTGCGCCACGATCTCGGCCTCGGTGTCGTGCTCGGGGTAGCTGAAGTCCAGCGCGCCGAAGCGCTGTTTGGTGGACTGCTTCAAGTCCTTCATCAGCGACTGGTAGCCCGGGTTGTAGGAGATGACGATCTGGAAGTCGGGGTGCGCCTGCAGCAGTTCGCCTTTTTTCTCCAGCGGCAGCACGCGGCGTGCATCGGTCAGCGGGTGGATCACCACCGTGGTGTCCTGGCGCGCCTCGACCACCTCGTCCAGATAACAGATCGCCCCATGGCGCGCCGCCACGGCCAGCGGCCCGTCTTGCCAGCGCGTGCCATTGGCATCGAGCAAGTGGCGGCCCACCAGATCGGAGGCGGTCATGTCTTCGTTGCAGGCCACGGTGATCAATGGCTTGTCCAGCTTCCACGCCATGTATTCGACAAACCGGGTCTTGCCGCAACCGGTGGGGCCCTTGAGCATCATCGGCATGCGCACCGAATAGGCCGCCTCGTACAGCTCGACCTCGTCGGCCACCGCCCGGTAATAGGGCTCGCTGTGCACCCGGTGCGGCGCCAGCAGGTCGGTGCCTGGGGAGGAGGAGGCTGCGGTTTGGCGCAGCAGGGCCTGGGCCTGGGCCTGCGGTCGGGCAGCGCGCGCCAGCGCGTCCTGGCGGGGCGAGTAGGTTCTGGCGTAGAAGTCGTTAGACATGGAGGGTCCCCTCAAACATCGTTCAAGCTGGGTTCAGTCGGGCCAGACGCGATCCGGAAAAGCGAAACCGCTGCGAACCGATGGCTGGGAGGCCGCAGGCTTTGCGGCAACTGGCCTGGGCGCAGTCGCCTTGGCGGCGGCAGGTGCCGGGGTGCGGCTGGTTTTCACAGCGGTCGGCTCGGTGCTGGTCTTGGCCTGGCGCAGGCTGGCCGAGAGCTTGTCTTTCAGGTTGGTCATGGTGCAAGGATCTCGTGGATGATGGCTTCGATGTCTGCGGCGGCGGGCGCGCCACGCCCACCCATCTGGTAGACCGACACGCCGTCCAGCGCAGCGGTGCGAAACGCGGCGCGGCGCCGCACGGTGGCTTGCAGAACCGGCAATCCGAATTCGGTCAGGGCTTCGGTCATGGCAGCGGACAAGGCGCTCTGCGGCTCCATCTGGTTGAGCACCAGATAGGCTTGCAGCTGAGGCCGCAGACGGCGCGCCTCTTCAATCTCCAGCGGCAGGCGCAGGCTGGCCCACAGGTCCACCGGCGAGGGCAGCACCGGAATCAGGGCCAGGTCGCAGGCGCGCAGGGCTTGCACCGAAGCATGGCTCTCCAGCGACGGCGGGCAGTCCAGCACCACGTGGGCAAAGGCCCGAAACGTCTGGCGCAGGCTGCGCGCATCCCACTGGCCTTGAATCTGCTTGACCGGCACCGGAAACGGCACACTGCCCTGGCTGGCCCATTGCACCGAAGAGCCTTGCGGATCCAGGTCGATCAGCACCGTGCTTGCGCGCCGGGCCAGGCCTGCGGCCAGATTCATGGCCAGCGTGGTCTTGCCCGCGCCGCCTTTCTGGTTGATGACCGCTGTGACCTGGGTCGGCATGGTCAGGTGCCCGCAGGCCGGTACAGGGCATTGATGCGAGCCGCCAGCTCGCCATCGGCCTGGCCCGCCGCTGTCGGATCCAGCGTCACGTTGACATAGGTGCTGCCGAAGTTGATGTTCTGCGGGTGCACGCCCTGCGACTCGGTCAGCGCCGACAAGGCGTCCACGAAGTCACGCGTCTGGCCATAACGCTCAAAATCAAAGCGCCGAAACAGCGTCGGCAGCTTGCCGCGGGACTCCCAGCCATCGGGTTGTTCAGCCATGGTTGATTCGCTCCTTCATCATGTCATCGATGTCGGCCAGATGCGTCTTTTCGTCTTCCAGAATGGAACGCATCAGATCGGCCAGATCGCCGTCGCGCACACGGGTGGCATGCAGCAGAGCCTCCTGGTACAGGTGCACCGCATCCCGTTCCATCTGGCGGTTGGCCAGCAGCAATTGATCAACGGTGCGCCCCAGTCGGGCTGGCGCCAAAGCGCTGACGCCGGGGGCCACCCCCAGCAGAATCAAGCGCTCCATGAGCCGTTCGGCGTGTCCCAGTTCCTCAGCCGCCTCGCGCTGAAAATGCTCGGCCCACTGCGCCTCACCCCAGAGCCGTGCCAGCACGCTTTGCGCCAGATACTGCTGAACCGCACCGAGTTCGTGCGCCAGCGCACGGTTCAGCCAGCCCAGGGTGCGGGGGTCTGCGTTCATGGTCCAGCGGTGTCAGCGGCGGGTGGCCGGGTGTCAGCTGCGCACCATGGTGATTTCACCGTCGAGGCCGCCGCCTTGGGCATCGGGGGCGGACGGCAGCATGGCTTCCACTTCGCTGTGCACGCGGGCGATGATGTGCGCGGCCACCAGGCCGTCGCCCACGCGCTCGCAGGCGTCGGCGCCAGCGCGCACCGCTGCGTTGACCGCACCGGTTTCG
>PNMN01000264.1 GCA_013823655.1 Comamonadaceae bacterium
ATCAGGCCGACTGGTCCCCCGTCATCAGCCCTGTTGCACTTGGGGCTTGAATGCGCCCCATCTCGGATCATCTGATGGCCGCATCAGGTCCTGGTGGTGCGGCTGCCAAAGACCGCTCGCCCCACGCGCACCAGGGTCGCCCCGGCGGCCAGCGCCGCGTCCAGGTCGTCGCTCATGCCCATGGACAGGGTGTCCAGCCCCAGGCCGCAAGCATTCAAATCGTCAAACAAAGCCCGGGCCTGCAGGAATACGGTTCGCTGGGATTCGAAGCTGTCGCTCGATTCGGGGATGCACATGAGCCCGCGCAGCCGCAGCCGAGGCAGCGCCGCCACCGCTGCGGCCAGCGCGGGCAGTTCGCCCGGCGTCACGCCCGACTTGGTGGCCCCACCGTCCACATTCACCTGCAGGCACACCTGCAGCGGCGCCAGCTCCGGTGGCCGCTGCTCGCTCAGCCGCTGGGCGATTTTCAGGCGATCGACCGAGTGCACCCAGTCAAAATGCGCCGCCACCAGCCGGGTCTTGTTGCTCTGCACCGGGCCGATGCAGTGCCATTCGAGCGCGGCGCCCGGGTGCGAAGCGCGCAGGGCCAGAATCTTCTCCACGCCCTCCTGGATGTAGTTTTCACCAAACGCGTGCTGCCCTGCAGCCAGCGCCTGGGCCACCGCATCGGGCCCGAAGGTCTTGGAAACCGCCAGCAACGTGACGGCGTTCACATCTCTGCCCGCCTGTGCGCAGGCCGCAGCCACCCGGCGGCGCAGCTGTTGGAGCTTGTCTTCAATCATCGTCATAATCGGTCGCCAATACCAACACCGCACGGGACTCCGGGATGGACATCACCCAACTGCTCGCCTTCAGCGTCAAGAACAAAGCCTCCGATCTGCACCTCTCGGCCGGTCTGCCGCCCATGATACGGGTGCACGGTGACGTGCGGCGCATCAACGTCGAGCCGCTGGACCACAAGCAGGTCCACGCCATGGTGTACGACATCATGAACGACAGCCAGCGCAAGCAGTATGAGGAGTTCCTGGAGTGCGACTTCTCGTTCGAGATCGAAGGCCTGGCGCGTTTCCGCGTCAACGCCTTCAACCACAACCGGGGGGCGGGCGCGGTGTTCCGGACCATTCCCAGCAAAATCCTCACGCTGGAGCAGCTCAACGCACCCAAGATCTTCAGCGACCTGGCGCTGCGCCCGCGCGGTCTGGTGCTGGTGACCGGCCCCACCGGCTCGGGCAAGTCCACCACGCTGGCCGCCATGGTCAACCACCTCAACGAATCCGAGTACGGCCACATCCTGACCGTGGAAGACCCGGTCGAATTCGTGCACGAGTCCAAGAAATGCCTGATCAACCAGCGCGAAGTGGGCCCGCACACGCTGAGTTTTTCCAACGCGCTGCGCTCGGCCTTGCGCGAAGACCCGGACGCCATCCTGGTGGGTGAGATGCGCGACCTGGAAACCATCCGCCTGGCCATGACGGCGGCCGAAACCGGCCACCTGGTGTTCGGCACGCTGCACACTTCCAGCGCGGCCAAGACCATCGACCGCATCATCGACGTGTTCCCGGCCGAAGAAAAAGACATGGTCCGCGCCATGTTGTCTGAATCGCTGGTGGCCGTCATCTCGCAGACGCTGTGCAAGAACAAAGACGGCTCGGGCCGGGTGGCTGCGCACGAAATCATGCTCGGCACCAGCGCCATCCGCAACCTGATCCGCGAGGCCAAGGTGGCGCAGATGTACTCGTCGATCCAGACCGGCAACAGCGTGGGCATGCAGACACTGGACCAGAACCTGTCGGACCTGGTGAAACGCAACGTGATCAGCCCGGCAGAGGCGCGCGGCAAGGCCAAGATTCCCGAAAATTTCCCCGGGTAGATGAGTTCCCCCCGTTGCTTGCTCGCTGCGCGTAGCCGCATACCCCCCGGGGGGCAACGCGAGTGGCCCGGCGAAGCCGGTTCGGCCGCGTTCACGGCTTGGCGTGTGTGATTCCAGCCGTTCCCGCGCTCCGGGAACAAGACACTGTTTTTATGACAAGGTAGGGCTTTATGGAACGCGATCAGGCATCCAAATTCATCAACGACCTGCTCAAGCTGATGCTCAGCCGAACCGGCAGCGACCTGTTCATCACGGCCGACTTCCCGCCCGCGATCAAGGTCGATGGCAAGGTGGTCAAGGTCTCGCCGCAGCCGCTGAACGCCACCCACACGCTGGCGCTGGCGCGCGCGATCATGAACGACAAGCAGGCGGCCGAGTTCGAGCGCACCAAGGAGTGCAACTTCGCGATCTCGCCACCGGCCATCGGGCGCTTTCGCGTCAGCGCCTTCGTGCAGCAGGGCAAGGTCGGCATGGTGCTGCGCACGATCCCCGCCGTGCTGCCCACCATCGACAAGCTGGGCCTGCCGCAGGTGTTGAAAGACGTGGTGCTGTCCAAGCGCGGCCTGTGCATCATTGTGGGCGCCACCGGCTCGGGCAAATCGACCTCGCTGGCGGCCATGGTGGACTGGCGCAACGAGCACACGCACGGCCACATCATCACCATCGAAGACCCGGTGGAGTTCGTGCACCCGCACAAGAACTGCGTGATCACGCAGCGCGAAGTGGGCCTGGACACCGACAGCTGGGAAGCGGCGCTGAAGAACACGCTGCGCCAGGCGCCCGACGTGATCCTGATGGGCGAGATCCGCGACCGCGAGACCATGGAGCACGCGATCCAGTTCTCCGAAACGGGCCACCTGTGCCTGGCCACGCTGCACGCCAACAGCGCCAACCAGGCGCTGGACCGGGTCATCAACTTCTTCCCCGAAGACCGCCGCCCGCAGCTGCTGATGGACCTGTCGCTCAACCTGCGTGCGCTGATCTCGCAGCGCCTGATCCCGCGCCAGGACAACAAAGGACGCCACGCCGCAGTGGAGGTGATGCTGAACTCGCCGCTGATCTCCGATCTGATCTTCAAGGGCGACGTGGCCGAGATCAAGGAGATCATGAAGAAGAGCACCCAGATGGGCATGCAGACCTTCGACCAGGCGCTGTTTCACGCCTTCGAGGCCAACCTCATCACCTTCGAAGACGCGCTGCGCAACGCCGATTCGCTCAACGACCTGCGCCTGCAGATCAAGCTCAACAGCCAGCGCGCCAAGACGGTGGACCTGGCTGCGGGCACCGAGCACATGACGATCGTTTAGAGAAGCACCCCCGCCGGGCTTCGCCCGACCCCCTCAAGGGGGCAACGCGAGTGGCCCGGCAAAGCCGGTTCCACCGCGTTCTGGCACAGACACTTCTCGCCGACCACAACCGCTGCGCGGCATTCACTGACCGACTTCCTTCCTTTT
>PNMN01000265.1 GCA_013823655.1 Comamonadaceae bacterium
GGCTTATCTTGCGGGCTTCTTCGATCTGGTATTCGAAGTAGCGCTGGATGCCGAAGGTCAGGCTGCCGGTGAAGGCGGTGGTTCCCACCAGCAGCGACAGCACCAGGGCACCGATGGTGAGCCAGTTGGTGCCACCGGCCACCGATTCCGCCTCCAGCCCGGGGTTGAACCAGGCATTCCACTTCGGGCGGTCGCACAGGGCGTAGACAATGCCGGCCAGGCAGCCCGCAGCGATGCTGATGCCCAGGAAAGGAATCAGCACCCAGGAGAGCTTGTCGTCCTGTCCCAGCTTCAGCACCCGGTCCACACCCCACCAGCCCAGCGCCGCGGCGATCGGGTGCAGCCAGCCGATCCAGTCGCCCAGGCCGCGCAGGTAGAAGCGGTGCAGCCCCATGCTGCCGCCGAGCAGCGCCAGCCAGACCGCCAGCGTCTTGTTTTTCCCGGGCTTCATCCCTGGACTCCACGCGCTTCGGGGGGTGTGCTGTCGCCGACCCCCAGGCTGCGCTGCATCAGCACGATGTCGAGCCAGCGGTCGAATTTCCAGCCACAGGACGCGATGACACCCGCCCGCTCGAAGCCCAGCGCTTCGTGCACACCGATGGAGCCGACGTTGGCGGAGTCGCCGATGACCGCCATCACCTTGCGCACCCCGGCGCGCTCCAGCGCAGCCAGCAACTCGGTCAGCAGGGCGCGGCCCAGGCCCTTGCCGGTGGCTTCGGGCGCCATGTAAATCGAATCTTCGACCGAGAACCGGTAGGCCGGACGCGGCTTGAACCAGTTGCCGTAGGCGTAGCCCAGCACCTGGCCGCCGTCTTCCACCACCAGCCAGGGCAGGCCCTTGGACAGCACGTCGGCGCGACGAGCGGTCATCTCGGCCACGCTGGGTGGGGTGGTTTCAAAGGTGCCGGTGCCGGTCAGCACATGATGGCCATAAATGCGGGTGATGGCGTCGAGGTCGTCTTCGCGACTGGGGCGGATCAGGGGCATAGCGGTGGGGGCTTGATGGGAAGAAACGCTGAGGTTACAGCAGCTGGGACACGGGCTATAATCGCAGGCTCTGTGGTGTTTCGCTGGCCGGGTGGTCAGTCGTGTGTCTCAAATGCCGCAATGAATCGGGTTTATTCAGCCAAAAAAACCCATTGAAGCACCCATGTCGGGGCTTCTCCACCCGAAGGATCAATCATGGTCGTCATTCGACTCTCCCGCGGCGGCTCCAAGTCGCGCCCGTTCTACAACATCGTGGTTGCCGACAAGCGCAACCGCCGCGATGGCCGCTTCATCGAGCGCATCGGTTTCTACAACCCGCTGGCCCGCGGTGGTGAAGAGCCCCTGCGCATCGCCCTGGACCGCCTGACCTACTGGACCGGCGTGGGTGCCGAGCCATCGGACACAGTGGCCCGCCTGGTCAAGCAAAACGCCGACAAGGCCGTCGCGGCCGCCTGATCGGCCTGGCCAGTCCATACAGGGCTGGCCGGTTTGTCTCTCTCCTGCATGTCCAACAGCCCATTCGCCGCCGCGTCCCTGCCGGATGACGCCATCGAGCTGGGCCGGATCCAGGAAGCCTGGGGCATCAAAGGCTGGGTCCGCATCCAGCCGCACAGCGCCGACACCTCGGCCCTGTTCGAATCTTCACAATGGTTCCTCCAGCCGCCCGAAGCCCGCTTCGCGCGCGGCTTTTCGGCGTTTTCGGGTGTCGTTGGCGTCGAAGTGGCTGAAATCAAGGCCCACTCCGACGGCATCGTGGCCCGCCTGGAAGGTCTGGACGACCGCACCGGCGCCGAAGCCCTGAAGGGCGTGCGCATCCACCTGCCGCGCAGCGCCTTTCCGGCCACGCCCGAGGGCGAGTACTACTGGGTCGATCTGATCGGGCTGGACGTGTTCAACCGCGAAGGCCTGCACCTGGGCGTGGTGCGCGATCTCATGCCCACCGGTCCGAATTCGGTGCTGGTGATGGAATTCACCGAAACGGTGGACGGCCAGGAAAAGACCGCCGAACGCATGATTCCCTTCGTCGGCGCCTACGTCGACGAGGTGGACCTGAAAACCCGCCGAATCTCGGTCGACTGGGGCCTTGATTACTGAATCTTGCGCCGTGCGAGGAACGAGGTGCCTTGCCCAGCGGGTGCCGAAGATCCGGCTTTGCCGGTCAAAGGGCGCCGTCCCCCTGGGGGGAAGCCGCGCAGCGGCGCAGGGGGGAGGATATTTTCATGCGCTTCGATGTCATCACACTCTTTCCGGAACTGTTCGAGCCGTTTTTCAGGTGCGGGATCACCCGGCGCGCGTTCGAGTCCAAGCAGGTGGATGTTCGCCTCTGGAATCCGCGCGACTTCGCCGAGGGCAACTACCGTCGCGTGGACGACCGGCCGTTTGGCGGCGGCCCGGGCATGGTGATGATGGCCGAGCCTTTGTGGCAATGCCTGCAGGCGATCCGTGCCGACCGGGCCGAGTCCGGCGAGGCAGGCGCTCCGGTGGTGCTGTTTTCGCCCATCGGCCAGCGGCTGGACCACGCCAGCGCCACCGGCTGGGCCGCCAGCGCCGGCGCGGTCCTGGTGTGCGGTCGCTACGAGGGCATCGACCAGCGTTTCATCGACGCCTGCGTCGATCAGCAGATCAGCCTGGGCGACTTTGTGCTGTCGGGCGGCGAGATCGCTGCGCTGGCTCTGCTCGACGCGGTGGCGCGCCTGATGCCCGGGGTGCTGGGCGACGAGGGCAGCCACCAGCAGGACAGTTTCAACCCGGCGCTCGATGGCCTGCTGGACAGCCCGCACCACACCCGCCCCGAGGTCTGGAACGGTCCGCAGGGGCCGATGGCCGTGCCCGAGCTGCTGCAAGGCGGGCACCACGAACGCATCGCGCGCTACCGGCGCGACCAGAGCCTGGCACTCACCGAACGCCTGCGACCGGAACTGCTGGAGCAGGCCAGAGAGGCGGGCAGGCTCACGCAGGCCGACGAAGCTTTTCTGCGCCAGCCAAAAAAGCTATAATTCAAGGCTTTTCGATCCTCTGACCGGCCGCCGTGACCGGGCCAGCCCGCAGACAGCAACGATCAATCACGATTGGTCGCTGCCATCTGGACCGGGCCCCTGCCGGATTCGTGGCCTTTAGTGCAGCGCGGGCATGATCGTGAAAACAGGAAGCCATGAACCTCATCCAGACCCTTGAGCAAGAAGAAATTGCTCGCCTGAACAAAACCATCCCCCCGTTCGCTCCTGGCGACACCGTGATCGTCAGCGTCAACGTCATTGAAGGCACGCGCAAGCGCGTGCAGGCCTACGAAGGCGTGGTGGTGGCCCGTCGCAACCGC
>PNMN01000266.1 GCA_013823655.1 Comamonadaceae bacterium
ATCGCCACCACCTTCACGCTGATCGCGGTGTTCCTGCCCACGGCCTTCATGACCGGCATTCCGGGCAAGTTCTTCAAGCAGTTCGGCTGGACGGCCTCGTTCGCCGTGTTCGCTTCGCTGGTGGTGGCGCGTGCGCTCACGCCCATGATGGCGGCGTACATCATGCGGCCCGTGGTGCAGGCCAAAGACCGGCCCCAGTGGGCGCGCCGCAACGCGTTTTTCGGTCGCGTCTGGGCCTGGATGACGAACCAGACCGAACCCGCCTGGCTCACCACCTACCAGGGCTGGGCGGCCTGGTGCATCCGCCACCGCTGGACCACCATGCTGCTGGCCGGTGCGTTCTTCGTCGGCTCCATCATGCTGATCCCGCTGTTGCCGCAGGGCTTCATTCCGCCGGACGACAACTCGCAGACGCAGGTCTACATCGAGCTGCCGCCCGGCAGCACGCTGCAGCAGACCATCGCCACCGCCGAGCGCGCGCGCGAGCTGGTCACCGGGGTGAAGCACGTCAAGTCGGTCTACACCACCATCGGCTCCGGTTCGGCCGGCAGCGACCCGTTTGCGCCGCAGGGCGCGGCCGAGTCGCGCAAGGCGGCGCTCACCATCCAGCTGGACCCGCGCGGCGAGCGTCCGCGCAAGCAGGTGATCGAAAACCAGTTGCGTGAAGCCATGTCCAGCCTGCCGGGCGTGCGCAGCAAAGTGGGCCTGGGCGGCTCGGGCGAAAAATACATTCTCACGCTCACCGGCAACGACGCTGCGGCCCTCGCCACCGCGGCCACCGCCATCGAGCGCGACCTGCGCACCATCGCCGGCGTGGGCAGCATCCAGTCCAGCGCGGCGCTGGTGCGCACCGAAATCAACGTCACGCCCGATCTGGCCAAAGCCGCTGCAATGGGGGTGACCAGCAGCGCCATCGCCGAGACCCTGAGGATTGCCACCGTGGGCGATTACGACAGCGCCTTGCCCCGGTTGAACCTGCCGCAACGCCAGGTGCCCATCGTGGTGAAGCTTGACGGATCGGCACGCGAGAGTCTGGAGGTGCTGGGCCGCCTGGCGGTGCCGGGCTCACGAGGCCCGGTGATGCTGGACCAGGTGGCCACCCTGAGCTTTGGCGGTGGCCCGGCCGTGATCGACCGCTACGACCGCTCGCGCAACATCAACTTCGAGGTCGAACTGGCCGGCATTGCACTGGGCGACATGAAGACGGCGGTGGACCAGTTGCCCAGCATCAGCAACCTGCCTGCGGGCGTGAGGGTGCTGGAGATCGGCGACGCCGAAGTGCAGGGCGAGCTGTTCGCCAGCTTCGGCCTGGCCATGCTGACCGGCGTGCTGTGCATCTACATCGTGCTGGTGCTGCTGTTCAAGGCCTTCTTGCATCCCTTCACCATCCTCACGGCGCTGCCGCTGTCGCTGGGTGGTGCGTTCGTGGCCTTGCTGCTGACCGACAAGGCCTTCTCCATGCCTTCGCTGATCGGCCTGATCATGCTCATGGGCGTGGCCACCAAGAACTCCATCCTGCTGGTGGAGTACGCCATTGAAGCGCGGCGCGGGCATGACGGCAGCGACGGCCGACCAGCCGTGGCGGGCATGGACCGCCTGCACGCCATCCTGGACGCCTGCCACAAGCGCGCCCGCCCGATCGTCATGACGACCATCGCCATGGGTGCGGGCATGCTGCCCATCGCGGTGGGCTGGGGCACGGCCGACAGCAGCTTCCGCTCCCCCATGGCCGTGGCCGTGATCGGCGGCCTCATCACCTCCACCTTCCTGAGCCTGCTGGTGATTCCGGCGGTGTTCACCATCGTGGACGATGTGGCGCTGTTTTTCGGGCGGCTGTTTCAGCGCGCCCGGGATGCGAGCCACCAGCGTTTGAATCTGGAAACGGATGCCAATCGGTAGCGCTGCGGCTCCCCGGTTGGCCTGCGTCACAGCGCCGTGGGCTCGGCCGATCAAATGGGCCGACCCAGCGCCCGCAACACGTCGCGCACCAGCTGCACCCGGTCCTTGACCTCGGGCAGGGCGCGTTCGATGCGCAGCTTCTCGTTGCCCGCCAGCTTGATGTGTTTGTTCTTCTGGATCAGCTCGATGATGCGTGCCGGCTCGATCGGCGGGTTGGGCTTGAAGCTGATGTTGATGGCGCCCGGCGCCGCATCGACCTTCACCACGCCGTAGGGCGCCGACAGCACGCGCAGCCGGTGCACGTCGATCAGCGTCTGCGCCTGCGCGGGCAGCTTGCCAAAGCGGTCCACGATTTCTTCCAGCAGGCCGTCCAGCTGCCCGCCGGTCTTCGCGGTGGCCAGTTTTTTGTAAAACGACAGGCGCAGGTGCACGTCGCCGCAGTAGTCGTTGGGCAAGAGCGCTGGCGCGTGCAGGTTGATGTCGGTGGTCACGGACAAGGGCGACAGCAAATCAGGCTCGCGCCCCGCCTTGAGCGCCTTCACCGCTTCGCTCAGCATCTCGTTGTAGAGCTGGAAGCCGACCTCCAGCATGTTGCCGCTCTGGTTCTCGCCCAGCACCTCACCGGCGCCGCGGATCTCCAGGTCGTGCATGGCGAGGTAGAAGCCGCTGCCGAGTTCTTCCATCTGCTGGATCGCGTCGAGCCGCTGCGCGGCCTGTTTGGTCAGGCCTTCGATGTCCGGCACCATGAGGTAGGCATAGGCCTGGTGGTGGCTGCGGCCGACGCGGCCGCGCAGCTGGTGCAGCTGGGCCAGGCCGAACTTGTCGGCGCGGCTCATGACGATGGTGTTGGCGGTCGGCACGTCGATGCCGGTTTCGATGATGGTGGAGCACAGCAGCAGGTTGTGGCGCTGCGCCACGAAGTCGCGCATCACGCGCTCCAGCTCGCGCTCGGGCATCTGGCCGTGGGCAATCGCAATGCGCGCCTCGGGCAATAGCTCTTCCAGCTGCTGGCGGCGGTTCTCGATCGTCTCGACCTCGTTGTGCAGAAAGTAGACCTGGCCGCCGCGCTTCAACTCGCGCAACACGGCCTCGCGGATCACGCCGTTGTTCTCGCTGCGCACAAAGGTCTTGATGGCCAGACGGCGTTGCGGCGCGGTGGCGATCACCGACAGATCGCGCAGGCCTTCGAGCGCCATGCCCAGGGTGCGCGGGATCGGCGTGGCGGTGAGCGTGAGCACGTCCACCTCGGCGCGCAGGGCTTTCATGGCCTCTTTGTGGCGCACGCCGAAGCGGTGTTCCTCGTCGATGATGAGCAGGCCGAGGTCTTTGAACTTCGTTTTTTCACTCAGCAGCTTGTGGGTGCCGACCACGATGTCCACGCT
>PNMN01000267.1 GCA_013823655.1 Comamonadaceae bacterium
CCACCAGGCGTTGTGCCATCTGGCGCGGCAGCTCGGGCATGCTGGCCTTCACTTCTTCAACCCACGAACGCGCGATCACCAGCGGCGGCAGGTCCGGGTCGGGGAAATAGCGGTAGTCGGCCGCGTCCTCCTTGGTGCGCATGGCGCGCGTCTCGCCGGTGTCGGGGTCGAACAGCACCGTGGCCTGCTGGATCGCGTGGCCGTCTTCGATCTGTTCGATCTGCCAGCGGATCTCGTAGTCGATCGCCTGCTGCATGAACTTGAACGAGTTCAGGTTCTTGATCTCGCGGCGCGTGCCCAGCGGCGCGCCTGGCTTGCGCACCGACACATTGGCGTCGCAGCGGAACGAGCCCTCCTGCATGTTGCCGTCGCAGACCCCGATCCAGGTCACGATCTTGTGCAGCTCTTTCGCGTAGGCCACGGCCTCGGCGCTGGAACGCATGTCGGGTTCGGTCACGATCTCCAGCAGCGGCGTGCCGGCGCGGTTGAGGTCGATGCCGCTCATGCCGTGGAACGCTTCGTGCAGGCTCTTGCCCGCGTCTTCTTCCAGGTGCGCGCGCACCAGACGCACGGTCTTCTTCTGATCGCCCAGGAAGAACGACACCTCGCCACCCTGCACCACCGGAATCTCGAACTGGCTGATCTGGTAGCCCTTGGGCAGGTCGGGGTAGAAGTAGTTCTTGCGCGCGAACACACTCTGCTCGGCGATGTGCGAACCCAGCGCCAGACCCAGCCGGATGGCGCAGGCCACCGCTTCGCGGTTCATCACCGGCAGCGTGCCGGGCAGCGCCAGGTCCACCGCGCAGGCCTGGGTGTTCGGCTCGGCACCGAACGCCGTGGGCGCGCGGCTGAAGATCTTGCTCTTCGTGGCCAACTGCGCGTGCGTCTCGAAGCCGATCACGACTTCGTAGCCTTGCACCAGCAGGGAAGCTTGTTGTTTGTCGCTCATGTTCAGAACCCCGAAGGTGCCCGGGTATGCCAGTCGGTGGCCTGCTGGAAAGCGTGCGCGGTCTGCAGCAACTCGGCCTCGCGGAAGTAGTTGCCGATCAGCTGCAAGCCCACCGGCAATTGACCCGCACCAAAACCCGCCGACACGCTCATGCCGGGCAGACCGGCCAGCGAGGCGGGCAGCGTGAAGATGTCGGCCAGGTAGTTGGCGAGCGGGTCGTCGCTCTTTTCGCCGATCTTCCAGGCCACCGTGGGCGCCACCGGCCCGGCGATCAGGTCGCACTGGGTGAAGGCCTGCTGGAAGTCCTGCGCGATCAGGCGGCGGATCTGTTGCGCCTTGAGGTAGTAGGCGTCGTAGTAGCCGTGGCTCAGCACGTAGGTGCCGATCATGATGCGGCGCTGCACCTCGGGGCCGAAACCTTCGCTGCGCGACTTCTTGTACATGTCGGTCAGGTCGTCGAACTGTGCCGCGCGGTGACCGAACTTGACGCCGTCGAAACGGCTCAGGTTCGAAGACGCTTCGGCGGGCGCAATGATGTAGTAGACCGGGATCGAGAGTTGCGTGCGCGGCAGCGAAATGTCGACCAGCGTGGCGCCGAGCTTTTCATATTCGGCCAGCGCGGCGCGCACCGCAGCGAGCACATCGGGCGCGCAGCCTTCGCCAAAGAACTCTTTCGGCAGGCCGATGCGCAGGCCCTGGAGCGGCTGGGCGGCGCTGGCGCCCTCGCGCGGCTGGCCCAGCAGGCGGGTGTAGTCCTCGGCCGGGTGGTCCAGGCTGGTGGAGTCGCGGTCGATGTCGGGACCGGCCATCACGCTCAGCAGCGTGGCGCAGTCGGCGGCGCTGCGTGCCATCGGGCCGGCCTGGTCGAGGCTGGAGGCAAACGCCACCATGCCGTAACGCGAGCAGCGGCCGTAGGTCGGCTTGATGCCGGTGATGCCGGTGAAGCTGGCGGGCTGGCGGATCGAGCCGCCGGTGTCGGTGCCGGTGGTGGCGGGCGCCAGGCGCGCGGCCACCGCCACCGCCGAACCGCCCGATGAACCGCCCGGCACGCGTTCGGTGTCCCAGGGGTTGCGGGCCACGCCAAACGCGGAGTTCTCGTTGCTGCCGCCCATGGCGAACTCGTCGCAGTTGAGCTTGCCCAGGGTCACGGCGCCGGCTTTCGCCAGGTTGGCCACCACGGTCGCATCGAACGGGCTCTGGTAGCCGGCCAGCATCTTGCTGCCGGCGGTGCTGGGGAAGCCCTGGGTGACAAAGATGTCCTTGTGCGCCAGCGGCACGCCCAGCAGCGGGCCGCGTTCGCCAGCGGCGAGCCGGGCGTCGGCGGCTTTCGCCTGCGCCAGCGTCAGGTCTTGATTGAAGGCCAGGTAGGCGCCCAGGTTTTCATGCTGCTTGGCACGGGCCAGCAAGGCCTGGGCGGCTTCGACCGAGGAGGTTTTCTTGTCGGCGATGGCAGCAGCCAGCTCGGCCACACCCATCTGGTGGATGTCGTTCAAACTCATTCAATCACCTTGGGCACAAGGAACAGACCGCGCTCGACGGCAGGCGCACTCTTCTGGTTGGCTTCGCGGTTGTCGGGCTCGCTGGCCAGGTCCGGGCGCAGGCGCAGGCTGACGTGGTCAATCACGGCGGTGGGGTGGGCCAGCGGCTCGACGCCGGTGGTGTCCACCGCGTTCATCTGCTCGACGAGGGCGAAAAATCCGTTGAGCTGGCCCAGCATGCGCTCGCTCTGGGTACCGCTCAGTTCCAGGCGCGCCAGATTGGCGATGCGCCCGATGTCAGGCAGGGTCAGGGACATGGCAAAAATCGATTGAAATGTAAGAAGAAAGAAACAACCCCGAGGGCATGAAAAGCGCGCTGAAACGGGGTGTAAAGAGGGGGCCTGAGGTCCCGGATGCGTGCAGTTATGCACAGGGGATGCGGTATTATCCAAGGTTTGGCGGCAATACCCGTGCCAGATCGGTTTTTCACCGCCGAATCAAAGACTTAAAGCCGACCCATCTCCCCAGACACCCGGCGATGCCCGCCCGAAGCGGCGGGCATGCCTCACAGGATTTTTGTACCATGTTTGAAGCCTTCCGTCGGCAGTTCTCGACCGACCTTGCGATCGACCTCGGCACCGCCAACACCCTGATCTACGTGCGCGGCAAGGGCATCGTGCTCGACGAACCCTCGGTCGTGTCGATCCGCCACGAAGGCGGTCCCCAGGGCAAGAAAACGATCCAGGCGGTGGGCAAGGAAGCCAAGGCGATGCTGGGCAAGGTGCCCGGCAACATCGAGGCCATCCGCCCGATGAAAGACGGCGTGATCGCCGACTTCACGG
>PNMN01000268.1 GCA_013823655.1 Comamonadaceae bacterium
GCGGGTGGTTCGAATAGGGCCCCGTTCCTGTCGGCGACGATCAATCGCCTTTGCAACCGGTTGAGCAAACCGTTCTTCGCCATATTCACGAATCACCTCCGCGAGGGTGGAAACTTCGGCCGTCTCCAGCCACTGCGCCACGCTCTGGCCGCGCGTGGTGTCCATGCGCATGTCCAGAGGACCGTCGTGACGAAAAGAAAAACCCCTCTCGGGGTCGTCGATCTGCGGTGAGCTCACCCCGAGATCTATCAGCACCCCGTCCGCCACCCCTTCCCCCAGTTCGCCCAGGTGGCAAAAGCCCTGGTGCCGGATGGAAAAGCGGGCATCGCTGGCCATCAGTTGCGCCGCAGCCGCCACCGCCTGCGGGTCCTTGTCGAACGCGGTCAGCCTTCCCCGGCCCGAGAGCCGCTCCAGGATCAGGCGCGAGTGCCCGCCGCGGCCAAAGGTGGCATCGACGTAGTGCCCGTCCGGGTTGATCGCCAGCGCTTGCACGGCTTCGGTCAACAGGACGGTCTGATGGTTCCATGCGCTTTGCACCGCCGTCCTCAGAAAGAAAAGTCCTTGAGCACGTCGGGCATCTGGGCCTGCATCGCCTCGGCCTCCTTGGCGGCGTAGGACGCGGCATCCCACAGCTCCAGGTAGGAGCCCATGCCGAGCAGCACGGCGTCTTTGCTGATGCCGGCGGCGGCGCGCAGTTCGGGCGACACCAGCACCCGACCGGAGGCGTCCATCTCCACGTCCATGGCATTGCCGAGAAAAATGCGGCGCCACCACTGGGCGTCCATCGGCAAGGCGGCGATGCGGCTGCGGAATTTTTCCCACTCGTCGCGCGGAAACACCATCAGGCAGCCGTGTGGGTGCTTGGTGATCGTGAGCTGGCTCGCAGCGGCGCTCAGGGCGTCACGGTGCCGGGTCGGCATGGAGAGCCGACCCTTGGCATCGAGACTGAGAGAAGAAGCACCTTGAAACACCGCAACCGATCCTTGAAAAACACTTTTCACCACTTAATTGCACTTTTTTCCACTTTATCAGGAAAAGGCTTTTGCGCAACGCGGTGGCTACAAATTTTTTCAATGAAATCAATCACTTAGAACATGTTTGTAGAAACAAAAAAGAAAATCCTGCAAAAGCAAGCACTTACAGCAACCTCTCAATGTGATGCTTGAAACCCTGTTACACCCGAGCTGGGCGGAAAGAGCGGCAAACACCCCGACCGGCTCCCGCGCCCACCGGGCTGCGGCGCGCACCGTCCGAAAAAAACCGCGACGACCAGACTGGCCACCGCGGTTTCGTCCGAAGCGGATACCTTCAGAGGATGTAGCGCGACAAGTCCTCGTTGCGGCTGAGCGCGGCCAGGCGAGCGTCCACATAAGCC
Source organism: Comamonadaceae bacterium (assembly GCA_013823655.1). Taxonomy (GTDB): domain Bacteria; phylum Pseudomonadota; class Gammaproteobacteria; order Burkholderiales; family Burkholderiaceae_C; genus Hydrogenophaga. The sequence goes on from PNMN01000268.1 coordinate 1,376, forward strand.
GCGTCGACCGTGACGGTCTGGCCCTGCAACGTGGTGGCACCAAAACTCACCTCGTCGAGCAGATGCTCCATCACCGTGGCCAGGCGGCGCGCGCCGATGTTTTCGGTGCGCTCGTTCACGTCGCAGGCAATCTGCGCCAGCCGCCGGATGCCTTCGGGCGTGATCTCCAGCGTCACGCCCTCGGTGGCCAGCAGCGCCTGGTACTGGCGCACCAGCGAGGCGTGGGTCTGGGTCAGGATCGCTTCGAAATCGTCCACCGACAGCGATTGCAGCTCGACGCGGATCGGGAAGCGGCCCTGCAGCTCAGGGATCAGGTCGCTCGGCTTGGACAGGTGGAAGGCGCCACTGGCGATGAACAGGATGTGATCGGTCTTGATCATCCCGTACTTGGTGGAAACGGTCGTGCCCTCGACCAGCGGCAGCAGGTCGCGCTGCACACCCTGGCGCGACACGTCAGCGCCACCCGCATCGCTGCGCGAGGTCACCTTGTCGATCTCGTCAATGAAGACGATGCCGTTCTGCTCGGCGTTGTGCAGCGCCAGCGCCTTGATTTCTTCTTCGTTGACCAGCTTGCCCGCTTCTTCGTCCACCAGCAGCTTCATCGCCTCGGCGATCTTGAGGCGGCGCGTGCGGCGCTTGTCCTGCCCCAACTGGCTGAACATGCCGCGCAACTGCTCGGCCATCTCCTCCATGCCGGCCGGTCCCATGATCTCCATGGCCGGGCGCGCCTCGGCCAGATCGATCTCGATCTCGCGCTCGTCCATCTGGCCTTCCCGCAGCTTCTTGCGAAAGGCCTGGCGCGCGGTGTTGTCGGCGCTCACCGTCGGCTCCAGTCCGGCACTGCGTGGTGGCGGCACCAGCACGTCCAGGAGGCGCTCCTCGGCCGCGTCTTCGGCGCGGGTGCGCTGTCGGCGCATGGCTGCCTCGCGCGTCTGCTTGACCGCGATCTCGGCCAGATCGCGAATGATGGCGTCCACGTCCTTGCCCACGTAGCCGACCTCGGTGTACTTGGTGGCTTCGACCTTGATGAAGGGCGCATCGGCCAGCCTGGCCAGCCGCCGCGCGATCTCGGTCTTGCCGACCCCGGTGGGGCCGATCATCAAGATGTTCTTGGGCGTGATCTCCGGGCGCAGTTTCTCGTCCACCTGCTGGCGCCGCCAGCGGTTGCGCAGCGCGATCGCCACGGCGCGCTTGGCGCCCTGCTGCCCGATGATGAAACGGTCGAGTTCGGAGACGATTTCCTGCGGCGTCATCGATGACATACAACCCCCACGCTGGTCACTTCGTGTACGTCGCTGCCCCCCGAGGGGGTGCGAGCTTGCTTGGGGCGGCCCTGCGCTGCGCTCATCATTTCAATCCAGTGTTTCAACGGTGTGGTTCATGTTGGTGTAGATGCAGATCTCGCCCGCGATGGCGAGCGACTGCCGCACCACGTCCTCGGCGCTGAGCTGGGTATGCGCGGTCAGCGCACGGGCCGCTGCCTGCGCGTAGGCGCCACCCGAGCCGATGGCCACCACACCGTGCTCGGGCTCCAGCACATCGCCGTTGCCGGTGATGATCAGCGCCGCGCTGCGGTCGGCCACCGCCAGCATGGCTTCGAGCCGGCGCAGCACGCGGTCGGTGCGCCAGTCGCGCGTGAGTTCGATGGCCGCTCGCACCAGATGACCCTGGTGTTTCTCCAGCTTGGCTTCAAAGCGCTCAAACAGCGTGAAGGCGTCGGCCGTGGCACCGGCAAAACCGGCCAGCACCTGGTCGCGGTAGAGCTTGCGCACCTTGCGCGCCGTGCCCTTGACGACGATGCTGCCCAGCGTGACCTGGCCGTC
>PNMN01000269.1 GCA_013823655.1 Comamonadaceae bacterium
AAAAACCCTTCCTGACGGGTTCGCAGGCCTGGCTTGTGCGAGCCCGTGCGAGCCCGTGCGAGCCCAATCAGGAGGCGCTGGAGGAGGAGGCGGTGGACACGATTCTGGGCTGCGCTGCCGCCGCAGGCGGTGAGCCCGCACCGCCGCCGCGCGCAAACGTGACCACATGATCCACCTCGGCGCGGATGCCGATCCATTCGCCCACCGCGTGGTTGTGGTGCGAGGGCACGTGCGTCATCAGCGTCTCGCCGCTGGCCAGGCGCAAGGTGTAGAGGAACTCGGAGCCACGGAAAGCCTTGCGCACGATCTGCGCCTTCACCGGCGCGTGGTCGTCGTGCACGATGTCGTCGGCCCGCAGCAGCACGTCGCACAGGCCGGCTTCGTAGGCGCTGGGCAGGGGGCATTCGTCCATGTCGGACAGCGCACCCAGCGGGGTCTGCACCACCATGTCGCCGTCGGCTTGCTGGCGGATCTGCGCCGGTGCGAACACACCGTGACCAATGAACTCGGCCACGAAGCGGGTGGCCGGGCGGTGGTAGAGAGCGTAGGCGTCGTCCCACTGGTGCAGGTGGCCCTGGTGCATGACGCCGATCACGTCGCCGATGGCAAAGGCCTCCAGCTGGTCGTGCGTGACGAACAGCGCCGTCGCGCCAGCGGCCTTGAGGATGGCGCGCACCTCGTGCGCCAGGCGCTCACGCAGGTCGACGTCGAGGTTGGAAAACGGTTCGTCCAGCAGCAGCAGGCGCGGCCGGGGCGCCAGCGCGCGCGCCAGCGCCACGCGCTGCTGCTGGCCACCCGAGAGTTCGTGCGGATGACGGGCCTGCATGCCGTCCAGGCCCACCAGTTTCAGCACCTCGGTCACGCGCTGCTCGCGCTCGGTGCGCGGCAGGGCATGGATGCCGAAGGCGACGTTGCGGCCCACGCTCAAGTGCGGAAACAGCGCGTAGTCCTGGAACACCATGCCGATGCGGCGCTGTTCGGCCGGCACATGGTGCTGGCCATCGCTGACCAGATCGCCGCCGAGGTGGATGCTGCCGCCACTGGCGCGCTCCAGCCCGGCCACGGCACGCAGCAGCGTGGTCTTGCCGCAGCCCGAGGGGCCGATCAGCACACCGATGTCGCCCGCCGCCAGCCCCAGCGACACGCCGTCCACCGCAGCCTGGGGCTGGCCGGGGTAGCGCACACTGAGCTGGCTGGCGTGGAGGAACATGGCGCTCATTGTAGATGTCTACAATTCTCATTTGTGTTGATGGATGGATGTTGCTGGATGGGTGTGGCCCAACCTCTCGCCGGTCTGTTGCACCCCGCTGCTCCTTCCCGTTCCCTCCCTCCCCCCTGCCCATGCCACGCTGGCTGTCCCTGGCCCTGTTGCTGCTGCTGGCCCTGCTGCTCACGCTGCCGGTGCTGGCCCTTGGTTTGTCCTGGTTGCAGTTTGATGCCGCGGCGCGGGACGTGCTGGCCCAGATGGCACAGACCGTGCTTCCTGAGTACGCGCTCACATCCCTGTTGCTCAGCGTGGCGGTGGCGGTGGGCGTGGCTGTGGTGGGCATGGGCACGGCCAGCGCGGTGACGCTGTTCGACTTTCCGGGCCGACGGCAGTTCGAATGGGCGCTGCTGCTGCCCCTGGCCATGCCGGCCTATGTGGTGGCCTATGCCTACACCGACTTCCTGCAGTTCAGCGGACCGCTGCAGACCTGGCTGCGCGAAGCCTTCGGGCTGCGGGGCCGTGTGTTCCCCGAGATCCGCAACACGCCGGGTGCGGTCTGGGTGTTCACGTTTTCGCTCTATCCCTATGTGTATCTGCTGGCGCGCACGGCCTTGGCCGAGCGTGCCGTGCAGCTGATGGAGGCGGCCCGCCTGCTGGGCGCGCCGCTGGCCCGGCGCATCCTTGAAGTGGCGCTGCCGCTGGCCCGCCCCGCCGTGGCGGCCGGTGTGGCGCTGGCGCTGATGGAGACCTTGGCCGACTTCGGCGTGGTCAGCTATTTCGGCGTTCAGACCTTCACCGCCGGCGTGTACAAAGCCTGGCTGGTGATGGACAGTCAGCCAGCGGCGGCGCAACTGGCGACGATGTTGCTGGCCACCGTGGCCCTGCTGCTGTGGCTGGAGCACCGGGCGCAGCGCCGCATGCGGTTTGCCGCCTTGCGCGGCCAGCGCACCGGCAGCGCCGAGGCGCAGCCGGTGCGGCTGCGGGGTGCGCGGGCCCTGCTGGCGGTGTGCATCTGCGCAGCGCCCATCGTGTTCGGCTTCGTGCTGCCGGTGCTGTTCATGTTGCGCCCGCTGATCGGCGGCTGGGACCAGTTGCCCTGGTCGAGTTTTGTGCAGTGGTCGGTCAACAGCGTGTGGCTGGCCGGCCTGTCAGCCGTGCTGGCCACACTCATTGCCCTCGCGCTGGCCCATGCGCTGCGCGCGCGACCGACCCCGACCGCCCAGGCCGTCGTGCGCCTGGCCAGTCTGGGCTATGCCGTGCCGGGGGCGGTGATCGTGGTGGGCCTGCTGCTGCCGGTGGGCTGGCTGCAGACCCGCTGGCCAGAGGCCAGCGTGGGCTACTGGATCACAGCGACCGTGCTGGGCATCGTATGGGCCTACCTGGTGCGCTTCACCGCCGTGGCACTGCAGTCGGTGCAAAGTGGTTATGCGCGCCTGCCGCTCAGTCTGGACGATTCGGCCCGCATGCTGGGCACCACCGGCCTGGGCCTGGCGCTGCGGGTGCACGCACCTTTGCTGACGCTCGGTCGCCGCAGCCGCGTTGCTGGTGTTCGTGGACGTGATGAAGGAACTGCCCGCCACCCTGGTGCTGCGGCCCTTCAACAGCGACACGCTGGCCGTGGTGACCTACCAGCTCGCACGCGACGAGCGCCTGGGCGAAGCCGCGCTGCCCGCGCTGGCCCTGGTGCTGGTGGGTTTGTTGCCGGTCATCCTGCTCAGCCGCACCCTGCGCCAGCGCTGAACGCGGGTCGCCGACCGCAGCGAAGGGCCGCCCCGAGCAAGGTCCGCCCCCTCGGGGGGCAGCGACCCGCGCAGCGGTGGAGCCCCGGTCCGCGCCGACAAAGGCGCGGGACGCAAGGGGGCTCAGCGACCGCAGCGAAGGGCCGCCCCGAGCAAGGTCCGCCCCCTCGGGGGGCAGCGACCCGCGCAGCGGTGGAGCCCCGGTCCGCGCCGACAAAGGCGCGGGACGCAAGGGGGCTCG
>PNMN01000270.1 GCA_013823655.1 Comamonadaceae bacterium
CTCGACCGAGCCGTTTCACATCGGTGGCGCGGTGATTTCGGTGACACAGGTCACCATCCTGGCGGTGACGGCGATCACCCTGGCGCTCCTGATGTGGCTGGTCAACCGGACCAACCTGGGTCGCGCCATGCGGGCCACGGCCGAGAACCCGCGCGTGGCAGCGCTGATGGGCATCAAGCCCGACGTGGTGATCTCTGCCACCTTCATCATCGGCGCCATGCTGGCCGCCATCGCCGGCGTGATGTGGGCCTCCAACTACGGCACGGTGCAGCACGCCATGGGCTTCATGCCGGGGCTGAAGGCCTTCGTGGCGGCGGTGATGGGCGGCATCGGCAACCTCGCGGGTGCGGTGGTCGGAGGCATCGCGCTGGGCCTGATCGAGTCCCTGGGCGCCGGTTACCTGGGCAAGCTCACGGGTGGTGTGCTGGGCAGCCAGTACACCGATATTTTTGCCTTCGTCGTGCTGGCCATCGTGCTGACCCTGCGCCCATCGGGCCTGCTGGGCGAGCGTGTGGCCGACCGTGCCTGAGCTGGAGACCGACATGATGAATTCCAAGATCGGAAAACTGGTTGTTTTCCTGCTGGCGGCGGCGGCACTGCTGCTGTTGCCGATTCTGTTGCAGGCCACCGGCAGCAACTCGTGGGTGCGCATTCTGGACATCGCGCTGCTCTATGTGCTGCTGGCCCTGGGCCTGAACATCGTGGTCGGTTACGCCGGCCTGCTGGACCTGGGCTACATCGCGTTTTTTGCGGTCGGGGCCTACATTTTTGCCTTGCTGGGTTCGCCCCACCTGAGCGAGACGTTTCCGGCCATCAAGGCCATGTTTCCGGACGGCCTGCACTACAGCATCTGGTGGGTGATGATTCTGGCGGCGGTGGTGGCGGGCATCGTGGGCATGATCCTGGGTGCGCCCACGCTCAAGCTGCGCGGCGACTACCTGGCCATCATTACGCTGGGCTTTGGCGAGATCATCCGCATCTTCCTGCTCAACATGGACCGCCCGGTGAACATCACCAACGGACCCAGGGGCATCAGCCAGATCGACAGCATCACGGTCTTTGGCCTGGACCTGGGCCAGCGCCTGACCATCGGCGACTTCACCTTCCAGCCGGTCACGCTGTACTACTACCTGTTTCTGTTCTTCGTGGTGCTGGCGGTGATCATTTCGTACCGCCTGCAGGACTCGCGCATCGGTCGCGCCTGGATGGCCATCCGGGAAGACGAGATCGCCGCCAAAGCGATGGGCCTGAACACCCGCAACCTCAAGCTGCTGGCGTTTGGCATGGGGGCGTCGTTTGGCGGTGTGTCGGGCGTGCTGTTCGCTTCGTTCCAGCGCTTCGTGTCGCCCGAGTCGTTCTCGCTGATGGAGTCGGTGATGGTGGTGGCGATGGTGGTGCTGGGTGGCATTGGCCACATTCCGGGCGTGATCCTGGGGGCCTTGCTGCTGGCCGGGCTGCCCGAGTTGCTGCGCCATGTGGCGCACCCATTGACGGAGCTGACCGATGGCCGCCTGGCGCCCGAAGTGCTGCGCCAGCTGTTGATCGCGCTGGCCATGATTGTGGTGATGTTGATCCGTCCCAAGGGCCTGTGGCCCGCGCCGGAACACGGAAAATCGCTGGCGAAATGAGTGGAGCAAGGTCACATGTCTGAAACCATTCTCAAAGTCGCCAACGTCTCCAAGCGCTTCGGTGGGTTGCAGGCCCTCAGCGATGTCGGCATGGAAATCGAGCGCGGCCAGGTGTACGGCCTGATCGGCCCCAACGGCGCGGGCAAAACCACCTTCTTCAACGTGCTGACCGGTCTGTACACGCCCGACAGCGGGTCGTTCGAGCTGGCGGGCAAGCCCTACACCCCCACGGCCGTGCATGAAGTGGCCAGGGCCGGCATTGCCCGCACGTTCCAGAACATCCGCCTGTTCTCCGAAATGACGGCGCTGGAGAACGTGATGGTGGGGCGCCACGTGCGCACCCATTCGGGCCTGATCGGCGCGGTGCTGCGCACCCCCGGGTTCAAACGGGAAGAGCGCGAGATCGCAGCGCGCTCACACGAGTTGCTGGAATACGTGGGCATCGCCAAGTTTGCCGACTACAAGTCGCGCACGCTGAGCTACGGCGACCAGCGCCGCCTGGAAATTGCACGGGCGCTGGCCACCGACCCGCAACTGATCGCCCTGGACGAACCGGCGGCGGGCATGAACGCGACCGAGAAGGTGTTGCTGCGTGAGCTGATCGACCGCATCCGCAAGGACAACCGCACGATCTTGCTGATCGAGCACGATGTGAAGCTGGTGATGGGCCTGTGCGACCGCGTGACCGTGCTCGATTACGGCAAGCAGCTCTCGTCGGGCACGCCGGCCGAGGTGCAGCGCGACCCGAAGGTGATCGAAGCCTATCTCGGTACGGGCGGAAGCTGAGGACACAACAACATGGCAAACACATTACTCAAAGTCAGCGGCCTGAAGGTCTCCTACGGCGGTATCAAGGCCGTCAAGGGCATCGACATGGAGGTGCGCGAAGGCGAGCTGATCACGCTGATCGGCTCCAACGGCGCGGGCAAAACCACCACCATGAAGGCCATCACCGGATCGCTGGGTGTCGAAGGCGGCAGCATCGAATACATGGGCCAGCCGATCAAGGGCCAGGGCGCCTGGGACCTGGTGCGCCAGGGCCTGGCCATGGTGCCGGAAGGCCGCGGCGTGTTCACCCGCATGAGCATCACGGAAAACCTGCAGATGGGCGCCTATATCCGCTCCGACAAGGCCGGTATCGCCAACGATATCGAGCGCATGTTCGGCATCTTTCCGCGCCTGAAGGAGCGCAAGGACCAGCTGGCCGGCACCCTGTCTGGCGGTGAACAGCAGATGCTGGCGATGGCGCGCGCGCTGATGAGCCAGCCCAAGGTGCTGCTGCTCGACGAGCCGTCCATGGGGCTCTCGCCGATCATGGTGGACAAGATTTTCGAGGTGGTGCGCGATGTGTCGGCCCAGGGTGTGACCATTTTGCTGGTGGAGCAGAACGCGCAGCGCGCGCTGCAGATCGCCGACCGTGGCTATGTGATGGACTCGGGCGAGATCACGATGACGGGTCTGGGCAAGGACCTGCTGACCGATCCGAAAGTCCGCGAGGCGTATCTGGGGCA
>PNMN01000271.1 GCA_013823655.1 Comamonadaceae bacterium
GGCCACCAGGTCCTTGATGGCGTTGCCGTATTCCACCACCGCGCGTTCGAGCTGCGCCCGCGCGCCCGGATCGTCGGCACGCTGCTGCAGCGCATCGAAGGTTTCCTGCAGGTAGATGTTGAGCGGGATCATGCGCCGCTCGATGTACACGTGCTTGAGGATCACCTCGGTGGTGCCGTCGCCGTCGCGGTCGCTGATTTCGAGCTGGCTGGGCGCGAACTTCTGGATCTCGGCAATCAGTTCGTCGGTGAAGCGCTCGCGCGGAAAACCCACTTCGGAGAACTCCAGCGTGTCGGCCATGCGGCCCACCCGGTCGTGCTGCTTGACCAGCAGGTACTTGCCTCGGATCTGCTCGCGCGTGGTGTCTTTCTGCGGCGGGTAGAAGTCTTTGATGACCTTGAACACAAAAGGAAAACTGGGCAGGTCAAACACCAGCATCACCATGCCCTTGATGCCGGGTGCGATGCGAAACCGGTCGGTGGAGTGCCGCATGTGAAAGAGAAAGTCGCGGTAGAACAGCGTCTTGCCCTGCTTGGCCAGCCCGAGCGCGTTGTAGAACTCGGCGCGCGGCTTGCGCGGCATCATGCTGCGCAGGAACTGCACATAGGCGCTGGGGATCTCCATGTCCACCATGAAGTAGGCACGCGCAAAGCTGAACAGCATCAGCAGGTCGTCTTCGCCGAACAGCGCGGCGTCGATCACCAGCCGCCCGTTCTCGTCGTGCAGGATGGGCAGCGCGAACGGCACTTCCTGGAAACCGTTGATGATCTTGCCCACCACGTAGGCGCCCTTGTTGCGGTAGAACAGGCCCGACAGCGCCTGGATCTGGAAGTTGGCGCGCAGTCTGATGTGATCGAAGTGCCGCTTCATCGCGTCGAGCGCCAGCGCACTGTCACGCGCCAGGTCGTCAAAGGGCACGCGCAGGTCGAAGTCATCGATCATGCGGCGCACCTCGGCCAGCATGTTCTCGTGCGTGGGGTAATAGCAGCGGTAGGTCGGCAGCGCTTTCGGCTCTTCGTTTTCGATGTATTCGGTGGACACCGCCGGGCGCACGAAGATGAAGTCGTTCTGGAAGTAGGCGCGTTGCAGGATCTTGGTGCAGACCGAGTTGAAAAAGGTCTCGGCCAGCTCGGGCTGGTGGTGGTTGACCAGCAGGCCGATGTAGTGCAGCTTGACCTGCTCCCACACGTCCATCGGCTGGTCTTCTGCCTTGAACTCCTTGTGCAGCCGCATCACGCACTCGTTCACGCGCAGGTCGTAGAACTCGATGCGCTCGCGCTGCGCGCGCTGCTGGGCGCGCCAGTCGCGCGTTTCAAAGCGGTGTTTGGCGCGCGCCGACTCGGTGCGGAACAGCCGGTAGTGCCGGTTGAAGCCGTCCATCATCGCCTTGGCGATGGCGTAGGCCAGGGTGGAGTCCAGGCGCTGGGGAAACATGGGAGAGGGTTCCTGAGGAATGCAGGCCGGATGGCTGCCAGCTCCGTCATTATTCGCCAGCACTCCCACGCCCTTCAGCAGGTCTCGGCAAACAGCTCGCGCCCGATCAGCATGCGGCGGATCTCGCTGGTGCCGGCGCCGATCTCGTACAGTTTGGCGTCGCGCCACAAGCGACCCAGCGGGTATTCGTTGATGTAGCCGTTGCCGCCAAAAATCTGCACCCCCTCGCCCGCCATCCAGGTCGCTTTTTCAGCCGTCCACAGGATGACCGACGCGCAGTCCTTGCGCACCTGGCGCACGTGCTCCCCTTGGTTCTGTTTCGCCAGCAGGTCCAGGTTCTTGGCCACGGTGTAGGCGAACGAGCGCGCGGCCTGCAGCACGGTGTACATGTCGGCCACCTTGCCCTGGATCAGTTGAAACTCGCCGATGCTCTGGCCAAACTGCTTGCGGTCGTGGATGTAGGGGATCACGTTGTCCATCACCGACTGCATGATGCCCAGCGGCCCGCCGGTGAGCACGGCGCGCTCGTAGTCCAGGCCGCTCATCAGCACCTTGGCGCCCATGTTCAGACCACCCAGGATGTTCTGCGCCGGTACCTCGACGTTGTTGAACACCAGCTCGCCGGTGTGGCTGCCGCGCATGCCCAGCTTGTCGAGCTTCTGCGCGATGCTGAAACCGGGCATGCCTTTTTCGATCAGGAAGGCCGTCACGCCGCGTGCGCCCAGCTCGGGTTCGCTCTTGGCGTAGACCACCAGCGTGTCTGCGTCCGGCCCATTGGTGATCCACATCTTGTTGCCGTTGAGCAGGTAGTAGCCGCCCTTGTCTTCGGCTTTCAGCTTCATGCTGATCACGTCCGAACCGGCACCCGGCTCGCTCATGGCCAGCGCGCCCACGTGTTCGCCGCTGATCAGCTTGGGCAGGTACTTGGCCTTCTGCTCGGGCGTGCCGTTGCGGTTGATCTGGTTCACGCACAGGTTGCTGTGCGCGCCGTAGGAGAGACCGACCGAGGCGCTGGCGCGGCTGATCTCTTCCATCGCCACCATGTGCGCCAGGTAGCCCATGTTGGCGCCGCCGTACTGCTCGGGCACGGTGATGCCCAGCACGCCCAGCTCGCCCATCTTGCGCCAGCAGTCCATGGGGAACTGGTCGCTGCGGTCGATCTCGGCGGCGCGCGGCGCGATCTCGGCCTGCGCGAAGTCGCGCACCGCGTCGCGCAGCGCGTCGATGTCTTCACCGAGCTGGAAATTGAGACCGGGCAGGTTGGTCATGGGGTGTCTCCTGAGGGTGGGGTTTGGGGTATTCACTCCCTCTCCCTCCGGGAGAGGGTTGGGGTGAGGGTGGTATCGAAGGTCAATACGTCTTGGGCACCGGCACCAGGGTCTGCTGCATCACCGCGCAGTCGGACCGTTGGCCGTCGGCCGCCACGTGCACCACTGCGGCGCTGGTGACGATGATGCGCCGGCCGGCCTTGGTCACGTGCCCCGTGGCCTGCAACTCGCCACCCTGGAAGGCCGCGAGGAAGTTGATTTTGTATTCCACCGTGGTGACTTCCATGCCCTCGGGCGCCACGGTCAGGGCCGCGTAGCCGCCCGCGATGTCGGCCAGCGCGCCCATGGCGCCACCGTGAAAACCGCCCTGCTGCTGCGTCACGCGGTCCGAGTACGGCAGCGCCAGCGTCACTGTGCC
>PNMN01000272.1 GCA_013823655.1 Comamonadaceae bacterium
ACCGATCTACTACGCGCACCGCCTGATGGAGCGCCAGGCCCAACTGCGCAAGGACGGTCGCCTGCCCTTCCTGCACCCGGACGCCAAGAGCCAGGTGACGATGCGCTACGTGGACGGCAAGCCGCACAGCATCGACACCGTGGTGCTGTCCTCCCAGCACAGCCCGGACCAGAGCGAGACCCAGCACAAGATGAAGGCCAGCTTCACCGAAGCCGTCATTGAGGAGATCATCAAACCGGTGCTGCCCAAAGAATGGCTGAAGGACACCAAGTACCTGATCAACCCGACCGGACGCTTCGTCATCGGTGGCCCGCAGGGCGACTGTGGCCTGACCGGGCGCAAGATCATTGTGGACACCTACGGCGGCGCCTGCCCGCACGGCGGTGGCGCGTTCTCGGGCAAGGACCCGAGCAAGGTGGACCGCTCGGCCGCCTACGCCGCCCGCTACGTGGCCAAAAACATCGTGGCCGCCGGCCTGGCCAAGCAGTGCCAGATCCAGGTGGCCTACGCCATCGGCGTGGCCCGCCCCATGAACGTGACGGTCTACACCGAGGGCACGGGCGTGATCCCGGACGCGGCCATCGCCGCCCTGGTCAACGAGCATTTTGACCTGCGCCCCAAAGGCATCATCCAGATGCTGGACCTGCTGCGCCCGATCTACGAAAAGACCGCCGCCTACGGTCACTTCGGCCGCGAAGAGCCCGAGTTCGCCTGGGAGAAGACGGATAAAGCGCAGGAGCTGCGGCACGCAGCAGGCCTCAAGTGAGGCCGCGACGGGCATCGCTCGTCGCTGCGATTGGGGGAGTGCTCATATTGCGCAGCCATGTGATGCGCTCACCATAAAGCGCAGGTGCTGCGTGCAGCAGCAAGTATGTAAGCAAGCGCCAACATTCACGCCAAAGCCCCTGTGCGCAAGCCAGGGGCTTTTTTGCGCCCGCAGCGCGCCCAAGAATCCGCCGCTGCCCTGAATTTTTGGCGCCAGCGTCCGATATGAAAGGCACAGACAGATTCCCCCTGTGCCTTGCAACGCTCTGGAGCCCCGATTCATGGACCACACCCGCAGCCCGGACCGGACCGACGCCACCCAAGACCTGGAAGCCCTGGTGGCCCAGCGCACCCGCGAACTGCAACAGGCGCTGGACCGCGCCCAGTCGCTGTACGAGCACGCGCCTTGCGGCTACCTCTCGCTGGACGCCGACCTGCGCCTCGTCAACCTCAACCAGACCCTGCTGGACTGGCTGGGCTACCGCCGCGACGAGGTGGTGGGCGCGATGGACGCCTTTGATTTCATCGACCCGGCCTTGCGCGACACGGCCCAGAACCGGGTGCAAACCCTGCTGCGCGGCGAACGGACCGAACCGCTGGAGCTCGAAGTGCGGCGCAAGGACGGCAGCCGATTCCACGTCATGATCACCTCCACTGCGGTGCTCGACGGCGCGGGCCGCTTTGTGCACAGCAACACCACGGTGGTGGACATCAGCGAGCGCAAGGCGACCGAGCAGCGCCTGAGCGCGCACGAAGGTTTTCTGCAGACCATCACCGACCGCATCCCGGTGCACCTGGCCTACTACGACAAAGATCTGGTGTGCCGCTTCGTCAACACCGCCCACGCACACAGCAACGGAAAGTTCGCCAACGAAATGATCGGCGAGCCGCTGGCGCAGGTGGTGCCGCCCGATCTGCTGCCCGACATCCTGCCGCACGTGGCCGACGCGCTCAGCGGCCAGCCCCAGACCTTCGAGATCCAGCGCTCAGGCCCACAGGGAGAGCACCGCTTCTTTGAAATCCACTACATCCCCGACGTGCAAAACAGTTTGGTGGAAGGCATCTTCATCGAGCTGCACGACATCACCGAGCGCAAGCGCACCGAAGAGTTCGTGCTCGAAGCCAACCGCGATCTGGAAGAGCGGGTGCGCGAACGCAGCGCCGAGCTGTTCCAGAGCGAGCAGCGCTACCGCCTCATGGTCGATGCGGTGCAGGACTACTGCATTTATTTCGTGGACGAGAACGGTTCCGTGACCGAATGGACCGAGAGCGCCCAGCGCCTGCACGGCCACCACCGCCAGCAGATCGTGGGCAAGCCCTACCGCCAGTTGCTGGCACTCAACAACGCCGGTGAAGACGAGGTCGATCCCGACCAGGTGCTGCGCCTGGCCAAGGCCCACGGCCAGTGGGAGACGCGCGGCTGGCGCCTGCGCGACGATGGCTCGCGCTTCTGGGCCCACACGGTGCTGACCGCATTGCGCAACGAAGCCGGCGAACTGCAAGGTTTGTCCAGCATCACGCGCGACATGACCGCCGCCAAGAGCCTGGAGGACGTGATGAACGACCTCAACAAGGAACTGGAAAAGCGCGTGGCCGAGCGCACCCAGCAGCTGGTGGCGGCCAACAAAGACCTCGACGTTTTCTCCCACATGGTCTCGCACGACCTGCGTGCCCCACTGCGCCACATCGCCAGCTTCATGAGCCTGCTGCAGGAGCAGCTGGGTGAAACCGACGACCGGCTGGTCAACCAGTACCTCGGCTCGATCACCAAGGCCAGCAAGCGCATGAGCTTGATGATCGAAGGCCTGCTCGAATACGCGCGCCTGGGCCGCGTCGCCATCGAATCGCAGCCCGTGCCCCTGACACCGCTGGTCGAGGGCGTGATCGCCCACCTCAAGCAGGAGCATCCGAACCGCGCCATTGAGTGGACGGTGGAAGAAGACCTGCCCGTGGTGCGCGGCGACGCCATGCTGCTGGCCGAGGTGTTCACCAACCTGCTGGAGAACTCGGTCAAATACACCCGCCCGCGCGAGACCGCGCATGTCCAGGTGGGCTGGCGCATCAATCCGATGGGTGGGCGCACCTTCTTCATCCACGACGACGGTGTCGGCTTCGATCTGGAGAAAGCGCACAACCTGTTCGTGATGTTCCAGCGCCAGCACCATTCGATGGACTTTGAAGGCACCGGCACCGGTCTGGCGCTGTCGCAGCGCATCATCGAGCGCCACGGTGGCCGCATCTGGGCCGAGACCTCGCCCGGCGAAGGCTGCACCTTCTACTTCACGCTGCCGCTCGAGGGCCTGGAGCCGGAGATGGACTTCCCGAAATCGGCCATGGCC
>PNMN01000273.1 GCA_013823655.1 Comamonadaceae bacterium
AGGCGGCGCCAGAAGATGGTGAAGTCCACCGCGTCGCTGGCCATCAGCCGCATCAGGCCCTCGGTGAGCGCGGTGTCGCCGTCGTGCACCGTGCTCAGGCCCAGCTTGGCGCCCATGCGGCGCTGCAGTTCAGAGGGGAACAGGGTTTTGTAGGGCTCGAGTGCGTCCAGCGCCTGCTGCGGGTCCTCGATCAGCGGCAACAGGGCCTGGCCGAGGCAGTACAGGTTCCAGTGCGCGATCTGCGGCTGGCGCTGGTGGGCGTAGCGGCCGCCGCGGTCGGTGTGGTTGCAGATGTGGCCGGGGTTGAAGGCATCCATGAACTGGAACGGACCGTAGTCGATGGTCAGGCCCAGGATGCTCATGTTGTCGGTGTTCATCACGCCGTGGCAGAAGCCCACCGCCTGCCACTGCGCCATGAGCACCGCCGTGCGCGCGCTCACCGCTTCGAGCAACCTCGCATAGGGGTTGCCCTCCTGCTCGCCACAGTCGGGGTAAAAGTGGCGAATGACGAAGTCGGCCAGCGCCTTGAGTTCGCCGTGCTGTCCGTTGTGCGAGAAGTGCTCGAAATGACCGAAGCGGATGAAGCTGGGCGCCACGCGTGTGACCACCGCAGCGGTCTCGACCTCTTCGCGCCGCACCGGCGCGTCCGAACCCGTGATGCAGAGCGCGCGGCTGGTCGGAATGCCCAGGGCGTGCATGGCTTCGCTGCAGAGGAATTCGCGGATGGAACTGCGCAGCACGGCGCGGCCGTCTCCCATGCGCGAATAGGGCGTGAGTCCGGCGCCCTTGAGCTGGATCTCCTGCGGTCCCTGGGCGGTGTCGAGCTCGCCGAGCAGGATGGCCCGACCGTCGCCCAGCTGGCCCGCCCATTGGCCGAACTGGTGGCCGCTGTACACGCTGGCCAATGGCCGGGTGCCGCTCGGCAGGGCATTGCCGGTGAAACAGGCCACGCCTTCGTCTGCGGTGAGCCAGTCCGTTTCGATCGACAGCTCGGCGGCCATGGCCGCGCTGTGGGCCACCGGGTAGGGCGCGGGCAAGGGGGTCGGTCGCAGCCCGGTGTGGAACATGGGGCCGAGGTCGGCGAATCGGTGCGACCAGCGGCGGGCGTCGGGGGCGGTGCTCATGGGCCCGATTGTCTGCGGCCTGGCTTGCACCCACGGGTTTGCGGGCTATCCGTGCCAACCCGCGGCGGCCTTGGACCGGGCTTGAGGCATGATGGCGCGAGAGTTGACGCACGACCGTTCTTTTCTCTGACACCCCCACCAGGAGACACCGCAATGCTGGGCCAGATGCAAAACCAACCGCTGCTGATTTCGTCGCTCATCACCCACGCCGAGCGGCACCACGGCAGCACCGAAATCGTTTCCCGCCGGGTCGAGGGCGACATCCACCGAAGCACCTGGGGCCAGATCGCGCGCCGATCACGCCAGGTGGCCAACGCGCTGGACGGTCTGCACCTGGCCCACGGAGAACGCGTGGCCACGCTGGCCTGGAACGGCTACCGCCACCTGGAGCTGTACTTCGGCGTCAGCGGCACCGGGCGGGTGCTGCACACGCTCAACCCGCGCCTGCACCCCGAACAGCTGGCCTGGATCGTCAACCACGCCGACGACCGCGCCCTGTGTTTCGATATGAGCTTCCTGCCGCTGGTGCAGACGGTGCACGCCAAGTGCCCGGGTGTCAGACACTGGGTCGCGCTGTGTGATTCGGACAAGCTGCCGACCGATTCCGGCATCCCGGGCCTGGTGAGCTACGAGGCCTGGATCGGTGGCCAGAGCGCGACTTGTGTGTGGCCCGATCTGGACGAAAACAGCGCATCCAGCATGTGCTACACCAGCGGCACCACCGGCAACCCCAAGGCCGCGCTGTACTCGCACCGCTCCACGCTGCTGCACGCCTACGGCGCGGCGCTGCCCGACGCACTGGGCTGCTCGGCGCGCGACAGCATCCTGCCGGTGGTGCCGATGTTCCACGTCAACGCCTGGGGCCTGCCTTACTCGGCCGCGGCCGTGGGCTGCAAGCTGGTGTTTCCTGGCCCGGCACTGGACGGCAAGTCGGTCTACGAACTGATCGAAAGCGAGAAGGTCAGCATGGCCGCCGGTGTGCCCACGGTGTGGCAGATGCTGCTGGGCCACATGCAGCAAAACGGCCTGAAGTTCAGCACCCTCAAGCGCACCGTCATCGGCGGCTCGGCCTGCCCGCCGGCCATGATCAACGCTTTCAACCAGACCTACGGCGTCGAGGTGCTGCACGCCTGGGGCATGACGGAAATGTCGCCACTGGGCACGGTCTGCACCCTGAAGAACGCGCAACTGGCGCTGTCGGCCGACGAGCAACTGAAGGTGCGCCTGAAACAGGGCCGCGCGGTCTACGGCGTGGACATGAAGATCGTGGACGAATCGGGCAACGAGCTGCCCTGGGACGGCAAAGCCTATGGCGACCTGCTGGTGCGCGGCCCCTGGATCATTGCCAGCTACTTCAAGGGCGAGGGCGGCGACCCGATGCGCTACGACGCCAGCGGCAAGGGCTGGTTCCCGACCGGCGACGTGGCCACCATCGACGCCGACGGCTTCATGCAGATCACCGACCGCAGCAAGGACGTGATCAAGTCCGGCGGCGAGTGGATCAGCTCGATCGACGTGGAGAACATCGCCATGGCGCACCCGGCGGTGGCGATGGCGGCCTGCATCGGCATGCGCCACCCCAAGTGGGACGAGCGCCCGATCGTGGTGGTGGTCAAGAAGCCCGGCACCGAGGTATCGCGCGACGAACTGCTGGCCTTTTACGAAGGCAAGATCGCCAAGTGGCAGGTGCCCGACGACGTGGTGTTCGTCGATGCGATTCCGCTGGGAGCCACCGGCAAGATGCAGAAGATGACGCTGCGCCAGCAGCTCAAGGACTATGTGCTGCCCGGTGTCTGAACCCCACCCGCAGTGAACAGTGAACTCCCTTCCGCGCGGCGCCGCCAGTGTCTGGCGGCGGGCCTGGCTTGCCTGAGCACAGCGTCCGCCCGGGCGGCGGGCACTGCGTTGGCGGGCCAGACGGTGCGCATCGCTTTCATCGACCCGCTG
>PNMN01000274.1 GCA_013823655.1 Comamonadaceae bacterium
TCTGGCGCGGCCCGATGGCCACGCAGGCGCTGGAGCAGCTGCTGCGCCAGACCAACTGGAAAGACCTGGACTACCTGATCGTGGACATGCCGCCCGGCACCGGCGACATCCAGCTCACGCTCTCGCAGCGCGTGCCCATGACCGGCGCAGTGATCGTGACCACGCCACAGGACATTGCCCTGCTGGACGCGCGCAAGGGCATCAAGATGTTTGAAAAAGTGGGCGTGCCGATTCTGGGCATCGTGGAGAACATGTCGGTCTACTGCTGCCCCAACTGCGGCCACACCGAACACATTTTCGGCGCCGACGGCGGCAAGAAGATGGCGACCGAGTACGGCATGGACTACCTGGGCGCACTGCCGCTGAACATGAGCATCCGGGTGCAGGCCGACAGCGGCCGCCCGACCGTGGTGGCCGAGCCCGAGGGCGAGATCGCCGGGCTGTACAAGACGGTGGCGCGCCAGGTGGCGGTCAAGATCGCGAAGCAGGCCAAGGATTTTTCCAGCAAGTTCCCGAGCATCAAGATATCCAAAGACACCTGATGTCCGCTTGCTCGGCTTGGGCTGGGTGTTGTGAAGTGTCCATGCCGCCCCCAGGGCGGCAACGGTGCCATTCCACGGGGCGACCGCCGATCCCTCACGAAGCCGCCTGCTCCATCGCTTTGGCCATCGTCTTGCCCAGTTCCACACCCCACTGGTCGTAGGCGTTGATGCCCCAGACGGCGGCCTGCACGAACACCTTGTGTTCGTACAGCGCGATCAGCGCGCCCAGGCGGTGCGGGCTGAGCCGGTCGATCCAGAGCACGCTGTTGGGCACGTCGCCTTTGAAGCTGCGCTGGCTCACAAACGGCCCGGCCTGCCCGGCGGTCTGGCCCTCCAGCATCAGCGCCTGCAGCGTGTCGGCCTCGGTGCGGCCCATGGCCAGGGCTTGTGATTGGGCGCGCAGGTTGAGGTTGACCACACGGTGGTGTTCAGCGGCCAGCGGCAGCGGTGTGTCTTCGGTTTCCACGCCGACAAACTCCACCGGCACCCGGTGGGTGCCCTGGTGCAGCAGCTGGAAGTAGGCGTGCTGGCCGTCGATGCCCAGGCCGCCCCAGACGATGGGGCCGGTGTCGCAGTCGGCGGGCTGGCCGTCTTTGCGCGTGCGCTTGCCGTTGCTCTCCATGTCCATCTGCTGCACGAAGGGCGCAAAGCGCACCAGGCGGCTGGGGTAGCACGACAGCAGTTGCGTCGGGCAGTGCAGGAAGTTGCGGTTCCACACGCCGCAGAGCGCCAGGATGACCGGCAGGTTCTGCCCCAGCCGGGCGCTGCGAAAGTGCGTGTCCATGGCCTGACCACCGGCCAGGAATTCGCGGAACGCCGCCGCGCCGATGGCCAGCGCCAGCGGCAGGCCGAGCGCGGACCAGACCGAGTAACGGCCACCGACCCAGTCCCAGAAGGTGAAGGTGTGCTCAGCGGGGTAGCCTGCCGCGCCGGACTTCTGCGGTGCGGCGGTGATGGCCGCCAGGTGCGCGCTCTGCGCCGCGCCGCTGATGCCGCCGTCGCCCAGCCAGCGCCGCGCACTGGCGGCGTTGGTCATGGTTTCCTGTGTGGTGAAGGTCTTGCTGGCGACCATCACCAGGGTGGTCTTCGGGTCCAGCCCGCGCAGCGTGCTGTGCAGCGCCCAGGCGTCGGGGTTGCTGACGAAGTGCACCCGCAGGCCATGCTGGCCGTCGCTGCACAGCGGGGCCAGCGCGTCGGCCGCCATGCGCGGGCCGAGGTCCGAGCCGCCGATGCCGATGCTCACCACGTCGGTGAAGGCGGCGCCGGTGCTGCTCTTCACCTCGCCCGCGCGCACGCGCTCGGCGAAGGCGCAAACGCGGTCGAGCTCGCTCTGCACCTGTTGCTGCACCAGTTCGCCCCAAGGCGCATCGCTGCCGCTGGCGCCGGGCGACCCGCGCAGCGCCACGTGCAGCACCGCGCGCTGCTCGCTGGTGTTGATGCTGTCGCCGCGGAACATGGCATCGCGCTGGCGTTCCACACCGGCCTGGCGCGCGAGGTCGAGCAGGGCGTTCCAGACCGTGTCGTCCAGCGCCTGGCGCGTGAAGTCGAGGCGGATGCCGGTGCCTTGGGCCGCTGCCTGCAGCGCATCGCGCCCGGCTTCGGCCAGGCGCTCGCGCAGGTGCGGCTGCGGCGCGGCGGCCAGCGCGGCGAGTTGTTTCCAGGCGGGGAGGGTGGTGGGGCTGGTCATGGTGCCGTGTTTATACCTGTGCAGAGAGGGCGGTGGCTTCCCGCGCCAGTTGGGTGATGCGCTTCCAGTCGCCCGTTGCCAGCGCATCGGCTGGCGTGAGCCAGCTGCCACCGGCCATCGCCACGTTGGGCAGCTTCAGAAAATCTTTCAGGTTCTCGGGGCTCACGCCGCCGGTGGGGCAGAACTGAACGTCGGGGATGGGTGCGCCCAGCGCCTTGAGCATGGCGAGACCGCCGGCCTGTTGCGCGGGGAACAGCTTCATCAATGTGAAGCCCTGTTCGCGCCGGTGCATCACCTCGCCCGGCGTCATCACACCGGGGATGAAGGGCAGTTTGGCGGCCTGCACGGCATCGATCAGCGCATCCGTGGCGCCCGGCGACAGGGCAAACGTGGCGCCCGCGTCGATCACGCGCTGCAGCTCGGCCACGCGGGTCACGGTGCCCGCGCCCAGGTGCATCTGCGGCACGGCCTTGGCCACGGCTTCGATGCTGGCGAGCGCGGCGTCAGACCGCAGGGTGATCTCCATCACGTCGATGCCGCCTTCCAGCAGCGCGTGCGCCAGCGGCACGGCGTGCGCCGGGTCGGCCAGCACGATGACGGGCACGACGCGCGATGCGAAGGCGGGGCGGGTGAAGCAGGTGGTGGTCATGGCGGTCGTGTTTTGTGTGATGGTTGGCGCGCGTGCCGGAGCAACCTGCTTGGATCAGCCAAACAGTGGCGACGCGCCGGTTTCAGGCGTAGAGGCATGGCGGCGGAACAAACCAAACAGCTCGCGGCCGGTGCCGTGTTGGTTGTGGCTCAGGTCGGGGTGCTTCACAGTACGCGCC
>PNMN01000275.1 GCA_013823655.1 Comamonadaceae bacterium
GGGAAGACGCGAAGCGGCGCAGGGGGGTCATCATTTTTTTGTCCGCAGTTCGCTGTACAGGTAGGGCACCACGATCGCCGCCACGGTGGCCAGCATCATGGTGGCGCTGGCCGCGCCCAGGCCGATCTGGCCGCGCGTGAAGCTCATGGTGTACATGAAGGTGGCGGGCACGTCGGTGGCAAAGCCTGGGCCACCGCCGGTCAGCGCCATCACCAGGTCGAAGCTCTTGATGGACAGGTGCGACAGCACCAGGATGGTGGAGAACACCACCGGGCGCAGGATCGGCAGGATGATGCGCCAGTAGATCAGCGGCAGCGAGGCGCCGTCGATCTGCGCGGCCTTGATGATGCTGTCGTCGATGCCGCGCAGGCCGGCCAGGAACAGCGCCATGGCAAACCCGGCCGACTGCCAGACGCCCGCGATCACCACGCAGTAAATGGCGGTGTCGGACTGCACCAGCCAGTCGAAGCTGAAGCTGGCCCAGCCGAGGTCGTGCATGAGTTTTTCCAGCCCGAGGCTGGGGTTGAGAATCCATTTCCAGGCGGTGCCCGTCACGATGAACGACAGCGCCATGGGGTAGAGGTAGATGGTGCGCAACACGCCTTCGGCGCGCACCTTCTGGTCCAGAAAGATGGCCAGCACCATGCCCACCAGCATGGAGCCGCCGACATACAGAACGCTGAACAGCCCCAGGTTCTTCAGGGCGACGTACCAGCGGTCCATGCCCCAGAGCTGCCGGTACTGCGCGAGCCCGACGAATTCGTCGTAGTTCGGCAGCATGCGCGAGCCGGTGAGCGACAGCACGCCGTTCCAGATCATCAGCCCGTAGATGAAGGCAAACCCGAGCACGAAGCCCGGCGCAATCACCAGCTTGGGCAGCAGGTTCTCGAAAGATTTCATGGGAGTTCCAAAAACAAGCCCATCCACCTGGGACGGGCTTGCGCTGGCAGCACCAGGGCGGGGTGCTTACTTGGTGGTCGCGGCCTTGGCGATGTTCTGCACCCCCTGGGCGACCGTGATCTTGTCGTCGTTCCAGAACTGGCTGACGGCGTCCTTGATGGCGCCTTCGGCCGCCGGGCTGATGGCCATGCCGTGCGCCACCGAGGGCACCAGGCCGCCGGTCTTGGAGGTCGCCACGAAGTCCTTGCTGGAGAGCTTGGCGCAGTCGTCGAACTTGTCCATCGACATGTTCAGGCGGACCGGGATCGAACCCTTGTTGAGGTTGAACACTTCCTGGAACGCCGGCCCCATGATGGCGGCGGCGAGGTCGGCCTGGGCTTTCTGGGCGCTCGCGTCCTTCAGCTTGAACATGGCGAAGGAGTCCACGTTGAAGGTGTACGCGTTGCCCGTGCCGGGCGCGGCGGCGCAGATGTAGTCTTTGCCCGGCACCTTGCCCGCAGCGGTGAACTCGCCCTTGGCCCAGTCGCCCATGAACTGGAACGCCGCCTTCTCCTGGATCACCATGGCCGTGGCCAGGTTCCAGTCGCGGCCCGGGGCGGCGGGGTCGGTGTAGCCTTTGATTTTGCGAAAGGTTTCCAGCGCCTTGGTCATGGTGGGGCTGGTCAGGGCCTTGGGGTCGAGCTTGACCAGGGCGTCCTGGTAGAACTTGGCACCACCGACGCCCAGCACCACCGATTCGAAGGTGGTGAAGTCCTGCCAGTTCTGGCCACCGTGGGCCACGGGGATCAGGCCCGCCTTCTTCACCTTCTCGGCGGCGGCGAAAAACTCGTCCCAGGTCTTGGGGGCACCCGCCACACCGGCTTTCTTCAGCACGGCGCTGTTGGCCCACATCCAGTTCACGCGGTGCACGTTGACCGGCGCGGCCACGTAGCTGCCCTTGAACTTCATCACGTCGGCCACGCCCTTGGGCAGCAACGCATCCCACTGCTCGGCCTTGGCCACGGCGTCCAGGTTCGCCAGCACGCCTTCACGCGCCCATTCCTGGATGGCGGGACCCTTGATCTGGGCGGCGGCCGGCGGGTTGCCCGCCACCACACGGCTCTTGAGCACGGTCATGGCAGCGTCACCGCCGCCGCCAGCCACGGCGAAGTCTTTCCAGGTGTGTCCCTTGCTCTGCATGATCTTCTTGAGCTCTCCGACCGACTTGGCCTCACCGCCGGAAGTCCACCAGTGCAGCACCTCCACCTCACCGGCGGTGGCGGCAGCCCCGGCCACGATCAGGGCCACGGCGGTGGCGAGTTTCGAGCGTTTCATCATGATGTCCTCATCCAAAAATATGAAAGGGCCGCGAGGGGTTGGCGTCGGCGCGGCGTTGAGCGAGGACAACACCACGCCGCCCTCTCTTATTAATATTTCATTAATTAATAAAGCACACCATCGGGGCAAACCCGCAATGCGGACCGATCAGCCCGGTGTTTGACGCCGGTCAACGCTCGGCGTCGAGCGCGCGCACCGCGCCCAGCAGCGCGGGCGACTGGCTGGCCGTGATGACCCAGACCGGGATCGCCTGCAGGTAGCCCGCAAACCGGCCTTTGGCTTCGAAGCGCTGGCGGAACGGCGAGGTGTCGAACCACCCGCCCAGACGGGGCACGATGCCGCCGCCGATGTAGACCCCGCCGCGCGCACCCAGGGTGAGCGCCAGGTTGCCCGCCACCGAGCCCAGCAGCGCACAGAAGTGGGTGAGCGCTTCGGTGGCCTGCGGCAGCCGGTCGGTGGTCGCTGCCTCGGTCACTTCGGCCGGGCTGTGCAGGGCGCGTTCGGGCACACCGTCGGCTTGGCACAGGATGGCGCAGGCGTCCACCAGCCCCTGGCCGCACAGCAGCCGCTCGGCCGAAGCGCGGCCGTAACGCCGGATCAGCCCGTCCATCACCAGCCGTTCGCGCGGGCCAACGGCGGGCAGGGTCACATGGCCGCCTTCGCCGTTGATCGGCAGCCAGCCGCCGCGCCGGTCGGGCAGCAGACCCGAAACCCCCAGGCCGGTGCCCGCGCCCAGCAGCGCCACCGCACTGTCGGGATCGGCCACGCCGCCACCCACCTGGCGCAGCTCGCTGGCGGGCAGATCGGGCAAGGCCAGGGCCAGCG
>PNMN01000276.1 GCA_013823655.1 Comamonadaceae bacterium
CCCGGCCTGGACGTCTGGCGCCCGGCCGACACCGCCGAGACCGCCGTGGCCTGGGCCGTGGCGCTGCAGAACGCGAACAAGCCGACCGCGCTGCTGCTGAGCCGCCAGAACCTGCCCTACGCCCCCAAGAACGACCTGGGCGACATCAGCCGCGGCGCCTACGTGCTGGCCGAGCCGGCCGAAGTGGGCTTGAAGAAAAAAGCCCAGGCCGTGATCATCGCCACCGGTTCCGAGGTGCAGCTGGCGCTCAAGGCGCAGGAGCAACTGGCCAGGGACCACAAGATCGCCGTGCGCGTGGTCTCCATGCCCAGCACCACCACCTTCGACCGCCAGGACGCGGCCTACAAGGCGTCGGTGCTGCCAGCCGGCCTGCCGCGCGTGGCGGTGGAAATGGGCTCCACCGACGGCTGGTGGAAATACGGCGTGGCCGCCGTGGTCGGACTCGACCGCTACGGCGAATCGGCCCCGGCGCCGGTGCTGTTCCAGCACTTCGGGTTCACGCCCGAGAACGTGGCCGACACGGTGCGGTCCGTGCTGGCGAAGTGATCAGGTTTCGGTTTTTTTTCATCCATCCACAGGAGCAGAAGACATGGCTATCAAAGTCGGTATCAACGGTTTTGGCCGCATCGGCCGCAACGTGCTGCGCAGCGCGATCCAGAACTTCCCGGACATCGAGATCGTCGCCATCAACGACCTGCTCGAACCCGAGTACCTGGCCTACATGCTGCAGTACGACAGCGTGCACGGTCGCTTCAAGGGCACGGTCAGCGTCGAGGGCCATACCCTGGTCGTCAATGGCAAGAAGATCCGCCTGACCCAGGAGAAAGACCCCACCAACCTGAAGTGGAACGAGGCCGGTGCCGACATCGTGATCGAGTCCACCGGCATCTTTCAGGACAAGGCCGGTGGCGAGAAGCACCTGGCTGCGGGCGCCAAAAAAGTCATCTTCTCCGCCCCCTCCAAGGACGACACGCCGATGTTCGTCTACGGCGTGAATCACAAGACCTACGCCGGTCAGGCCATCATCAGCAACGCCAGCTGCACCACCAACTGCCTGGCCCCCGTGGCCAAGGTGCTGCACGACAAGTGGGGCATCAAGCGCGGCCTCATGACCACGGTGCACGCCGCCACCGCCACCCAGAAGACGGTGGACGGCCCGTCCAACAAGGACTGGCGCGGTGGTCGCGGCATCCTGGAAAACATCATCCCCAGCAGCACCGGTGCCGCCAAGGCCGTGGGCGTGGTGATCCCCGAGTTGAACAAGAAGCTGACCGGCATGAGCTTTCGCGTGCCCACGTCGGACGTGTCGGTGGTGGACCTGACGGTGGAGCTGAACAGCGAAGCCAGCTACGAAGAGATCAAGGCCGAGATGAAGGCGCAGAGCCAGGGCGCCTTGAAGGGCGTGCTGGGCTACACGGAAGACAAGGTGGTGGCGACCGACTTCCGTGGCGAAGTCTGCACCTCGGTGTTCGACGCCGACGCCGGCATCGCGCTGGACAAGACCTTCGTCAAGGTCGTGGCCTGGTACGACAACGAGTGGGGCTACTCCAACAAGTGCCTGGAAATGGCGCGCGTGGTGGCGGGGTAGGGAGTCCCCCCCCCTGCGCCGCTGCGCGGCGTCCCCCCAGGGGGACGCACCCTGTGGCCTGGCAAAGCCAGTTCCACGGGTGCCCTGGGCGGGGCGCGCGCTCCGGTGGCAGGAGAGATGTTTCCCCGCGCTGCTGTGCGGCTTCCCGTCAGGGGGACGCCGCTGGCGGCCCGGCGGTGTATCTTGGTGGGAGCGTTGCACGCCCTTCGGACCGGTCCATGGGCGTGTTGTGTTTGCCGACCAGCCTGACAACCCCGGATGACTCCGTTGCGCATTCTTCTGCTCTGCCACAGCTTCAACAGCCTCAGCCAGCGGCTCTATGCGGAGCTGCGCGCGCGCGGGCATGTGCTCAGCGTCGAGCTCGACATCGCCGACAGCGTGACCGAGGAAGCGGTGGCGCTGGCCCGGCCCGACCTGGTGCTGGCGCCGTTCCTCAAGCGCCGCATTCCCGCTTCGGTCTGGCAGCGTGTGCCCTGTTTCGTGGTGCACCCCGGCCCGCCGGGCGACCAGGGACCGAGCGCGCTGGACTGGGCGGTGTGCAACCGCGAGACACAGTGGGGTGTCACGGTCTTGCAGGCCGATGGCGAGTTCGACGCCGGCCCGGTCTGGGCCTGTGCCCGTTTCGCCATGCGCCCCGCCACCAAGGGCAGCCTGTACCGGCGCGAGGTGACGCGGGCGGCGCTGCAGGCCACGCTGGATGCTGTGGATCGCTTCGCGGGGGGTGAGCGCAACGCCCCGCCGGTCGCCGTGGCGCCGCTGCGCTGGCAGCCCGCCATGCGCCAGACCGACCGCGCGATCAACTGGTCCCGCGACGACAGCGCAACCGTGCTGGCCCGGCTGCGCTGTGCCGACGGCCAGCCCGGTGTGCTGGACGCGCTCTGGGGCCAGGCCTGCTACCTCGGCGATGCGCACGAGGCCAGTGTGGCGACCATGGCCGAATTCGCCGAGCGCGCGCCGGGCGAACTGCTCGCCGTGCGCGATGGTGCGCTGCTGCGTCGCACGCTCGACGGTGGCGTGTGGATCGGCCAGGCGCGCCGGGCCGATCCGCCCGGCACCGCGCCCGGCCAGGGCCACTTCAAGCAGGTGGCGGCCGAGCTGTTTGCCAGCGATGCCACCGGCCTGCCGCAACGACCGGTCCCGCTGATGCGACCTGCCGATGAATGGGGCGAGCTGCGCTACACCGAACACGGCCCCGACGGCGCGCGCGTGGGCTGTCTGAGCTTCGACTTCTGCAACGGCGCCATGAACACGGACCGCTGCGAACGCCTGCGCGCGGCGCTGCTGCAGGTGCGGCAGCGACCGACCCAGGTGCTGCTGCTGATGGGGGGCGAGGGTTTTTTCAGCAACGGCATCGACCTCAACGGCATCGAGGCCGCCGCGCACCGCCCCGGCGACAGCGCCGCCGACGCTTCCTGGCGCAACATCCA